>NZ_JFJV02000256.1:20860-86160 GCF_000611145.1 Cupriavidus sp. SK-3
AACAGCGCCAGGACTGTGCGCATCGGCGGCGCCTCCGGTTTCTGGGGTGACAGCAGCGTGGGCGCACCGCAACTGGTGCGCCACGGCGAGATCGATTACCTGGTGTTCGACTATCTCGCCGAGCTCACCATGTCGGTCCTCGCGGCAGCGCGCCTGCGCAAGCCGGAACTCGGCTACGCCACCGATTTCGTGACGGTGACGATGAAAAGCCTGCTCAGGGAAATCGTCGAGCGCAATATCCGCGTGGTCAGCAACGCCGGCGGCATCAACCCGCAAGGCTGTGCGCAGGCGCTGGCCGCCATCGCCGCCGAGCAAGGCATCGCCGTGCGCATAGCGGTGGTGGAGGGGGACGATGTCATGCCGCTGCTGCCCGCCTTGCGCGAAGCCGGCGTGAAGAGCATGGATGCGCAACATGGCGGGCCCTTGCCGCAAACACTGCTGAGCGCCAACGCCTATCTCGGCGCGCTGCCGATCCGGCAGGCACTGGATCAGGGCGCGCAGATCGTCATTACCGGCCGCTGCGTCGACAGCGCGGTCACGCTCGGCGTGCTGATGCACGAGTTCGGATGGCGGGCGGACGACTACGGCCATCTCGCGCAGGGCAGCCTGGCCGGCCATATCATCGAATGCGGCTGCCAGGCCACCGGCGGGCTGCATACCGATTGGGAGAGCGTGCCGGACTGGCCCAACATCGGCTATCCGATCGTGGAATGCCGCGCCGACGGCAGTTTCCTCGTTGGCAAGCCGCCCGGCACCGGCGGGCTGGTCAGCACCGCCACGGTCGGTGAGCAGATCCTCTATGAAATCGGCGACCCCGCCGCTTACCTGTTGCCCGACGTGACCTGCGATTTCACGCAGGTCACGCTGGCGCAGGCCGGTCCCGGCCTGGTGGAAGTGCGCGGCGCGCGTGGCCGCGCCCCCACCGGTACCTACAAAGTGTCGGCAACCTATGCCGACGGGTTTCGCTGCAATGCGCAGCTCACCATCGTCGGGTTCGACGCGGTGGCCAAGGCCGAACGTACCGCGCAGGCCATCCTCGCGCGCACGCGCCGGCTGTTTGCCGAACACGGCTGGGCCGACTACACCCGCACGCATATCGACGTGCTGGGCGCGGAGTCCTGTTTCGGCCCGCACGCGCAGACGCGCCACACCCGCGAGGCGATCATGCGGCTGGCGGTCATGCATCCCGAGAAGGCCGCCCTGGAACTGTTCGCCCGCGAGATCTCGGCGGCGGGGACGAGCTGGTCCGCGGGCACCACCGGGTCCGGCAGCGGCCGGCCCAGCCCGTCGCCGTCGGTCCGGCAGTACGCCTTCCTGCTCGACAAGGATGCGCTGGCGCCCAAGGTGCTGATGGACGGGGAGCGCACGCCAGTGGCGATGCCGCCGGCGGGAGCGTGCGCGGCAGGGGACGCCGCGCCGCCACCGCCCTCCACGGCGTCCGGATCCGCGCCCGTTCCTCCCGGCGGCGACCTCGTCGAAGTCCCGCTGATCCGCCTTGCCTATGGGCGCAGCGGCGACAAGGGCGATATCTCCAACATCGGCCTGATCGCCCGCCGGCCGGAGTACCTGCCGCTGCTGCGCGCCGAGGTGACCACGGCGCGCGTGGCGCAGTGGCTCGGCCACCTGGTGAAGGGCCCGGTCACGCGCTACGACCTGCCGGGCATCGACGCGATCAACCTGGTCTGCGAAGCGGCGCTCGACGGCGGTGGCATGGCATCCCTGCGCAACGACCCGCTGGGCAAGGGTATGGCGCAGATCCTGCTCGCAATGCCCGTGCGGGTGCCGAGAGGCCTGCTGCCATGAGCGAGGCGAAGCATACCGCTGCCACTTCGCTCACGGATGCCGGGCCGCAAGCGCTGCCCGAAGACGGCACCGGCGGGGTGGCGCGTTATCGGCAACTGGCCAGCGTGCTGCGCCACCGGATCGCGTCCGGCGAATGGCCGGTCGGGCACCAGTTGCCAACGGTCGAGCGACTGGCGCAGACCTACGGCATCGCCCGCGTCACGGTCAGGCAAGCCTTTGCCGTGCTGGCGGAGGAAGGCCTGGCCAGCAGCCAGCGGGGGCGCGGCACGCATGTGACCGCCTTGCCGCCGGGCCCGAGCGAAGGCATGCGGTCGGTGATCAACGACGAACTCGTCGGCGGCAGCGAGCTGGAAATCCGCATCCTGGACAAGCGCAAGGATGTCAGCCTGCCGCCCGGATTGGCCACGCGCGGCGAACCGCTGGACCGCTATGTTCGCCTGCGCAAGCTGCACCTGCACGATGGCGAGCCGTTCTGCCTGATCGAGCTATACGTGGCGGCATCTGTCTTCAGCCAGTTTCCGCGCGGCAGCGAGAAGCATCGCAAGATCGCCAGCCTGCTGCGCGAGGCGGTGGGAGAGCGGCTGGGCATGATGCACCAGACCATGACGGTGGAGCCCGCCGACTACGCGCTGGCGCGCGACCTTGCGTATGGATTCGCCGCGCCCATCGCCAAGATTGTCCGCACCACGCTCGATGTCGACGGCAAGGTGCTCACGGCGGGATGCTTCTGGTATCGCGGCGATCGCTTTATCCTCGACGTGGAATTGCCGGCCCACCTGACCGCGCGCTACCCGGCGCTGGCGGTGCCGGATAGCCGTAGTTGAAGCGCATTTTGCCGCGGGCCGGCGCCCCATGATTCGTACCGTCCGACAGATGCCGAAGGCACAAGAGACAAGAAGAAACAAGAAGAGACAAGAGACAAGAGGAGACAACATGGTTCACCCTTTCAAACGGCGGGCGATCGCCCGGCTGCTGCCGGTACTGGTGCTGGCAGCCGGTCCGGCAATCCCGGCGCGTGCGGCGGACGCCGGCGATTATCCTGTCAAGCCCGTGCGCGTGGTCGTCCCGTTCCCGGCGGGCAGCGGCACCGACAGCAGCGCGCGCTTCGTGGCCGAAGCCGTTACGGGCCAGACCAGCAAATCTGTCGTGGTGGATAACCGGCCCGGCGCCAACGGCTTTATCGCGGCCCAGGCCGTCGCTACGGCGCCCGCCGATGGCTACACCATGCTCGTGACCACCAACACCACGCACGCCGCGAACGCTTCCCTGTTCAAGAAGCTGCCCTACGATCCGATCAGGGACTTCGCGCCGGTCTCGCTGATCGCCCGCAGCGGACTGGTGCTGGTGGTGCCGCCCGACAGCCCTGTGCACACGGTGGCGGACCTGACCGCGCTGGCCAGGGCAAAGCCGGGCAAGCTCACCTTCGCCAGCGGCAGTTCCTCCACCCGCATCGCCAGCGAGCTATACAAGATGATGGCCGGCGTACAGGCGCTGCACGTGCCGTACAAGGGCGTGCCCGTGGCGCTGACCGACCTGATGGGGCATCAGGTCGATTTCATGATCTCCGACATATCGCCCGCGATGACGCTGATCCAGAGCGGAAAACTGCGTGCCGTCGCCGTGACCACAACGCAGCGCCATCCCGTGCTGAAGGACGTGCCGACCATGGCTGAGAGCGGCTTGCCCGGATATGAAATGGTGGCGTGGTCGGCGGCATTCTTTCCTGCCGCGACCCCGAAACCGGTGGTGGAGCGCATGAATCAGATGGTGCGCAAGGGGCTTACCGATTCCAGGGCCGCCGAGTATTTCGGCCGCACAGGTGGCGAGCCTGCGCCCACCACGCCGGATGAACTTGCAGCCTTCGTCCGCAGTGAGACGCAGAAGTGGGCGAAGGTGATCAAGGCAGCCGGCATTGAGCCGGAGTGAAGCGTGATTTGCAACTGCGCGGCCGCCACTGCGTGGCCGCCACTTCGACTGCAAAGGAACAGCCCGCGCTGGACCGGCGGTGCACGCCGATTATTCATCAATAAAATTGAATAACTTGTCCTGCTAATTCAGCACATCGACCCACTTCGCTCGCTTAAAGTTCAACCCATGGACGGCGCAACTAGCAAACACGACGTTCTAAATAATTCAACCAAATGGACTAGCAAGAGAAGAGATCATGACCAACGCCAAGCTCGAAGTGCTGACCCCCCAAAACAGCCAGCTGATCTTTATCGACCACCAGCCGCAGATGGCCTTCGGCGTGCAGTCGATGGACCGGCAGGCGATGAAGAACAACGTGGTGGGCCTGGCCAAGGCCGCCCGGATCTTCAACATTCCCACGGTGATTACCACGGTGGAGAGCGAGTCCTTCTCCGGCTACACCTACCCTGAACTGCTTGACGTATTCCCCGGCCAGCCGACACTGGAACGCACCTCGATGAACTCGTGGGACGACCAGAAGGTGCGCGACGCACTGGCTGCCAACGGCCGCAAGAAAGTCATTGTGGCGGGCCTGTGGACGGAGGTCTGCAACACCACCTTCGCCTTGTCCGCGATGCACGACAGCGACTACGAGATCTACATGGTGGCCGACGCTTCGGGCGGCACCAGCAAGGAAGCGCACGACTACGCCATGCAGCGCATGGTGCAGGCCGGCGTGGTACCGGTGACCTGGCAGCAGGTGCTGCTCGAATGGCAGCGCGACTGGGCCCACCGCGACAGCTATGACGCCGTGATGGAGCTGGTCAAGGAACACTCGGGCGCCTACGGCATGGGCGTGGACTACGCCTACACCATGGTGCACAAGGCAGCGCAGCGCGCCGCCACGACGCACGAATCCCTCGCGCCGGTGCCGGCGCGCTGACAGGGCGATCTGGACTCGTGTGTGTACTGCATGCGGGTGCGGGTGGCCGCAAGCAAAGCGCTGGTTCGCGCCCCTCTCCCATGAAATGGGAGAGGGGTGGAGAGGGCGGGTGCTCGCGCAAGGCGATGCACCTCGCTCTTGCTGCAGGAGAGGGGTGCTACGGCTGCGCTGAAATCAGCGCAGCGATGAACCGGCCCCGCATGAAAGCCGGCTGAACCAATGTTCTCAACAATGTTCTCAATAATCGCCGGTCAGGTACCACGCCGCCAGCCGCTCTCCGTGCAGGCGCCATCGGTGAATACGTCGCGGCGATCCGTCACCCGGGCACCGTCCCCGTAGGGATCCCGAGGTCCCATGATACTTGCGCCATCGGTGAATACGTCACGGCGATCCATCACCCGGGCACCGTCCCCATAGGGATCCCGTGGTCCCATGATATTTGCGCCATCGGTGTACTTGTCTCGCGGACCCACGCCTCCATAAGCCAGGGTCGCGCCAAAAGCCGCGCTGGTCAGCGCGAGCAGGATGACTGTCTTTAGCATGCTGCACCTCCTATTGGTGGTTGTTCCTGTGCGAGCGAGCCGCCCTCAAAGGATAGTCCCGCATGCGTGGTGCAAGCGGGGTGCAAGCGTGTTGCGGTAGACAGTTTTATTGGCCGGCTTATGACGAACGGCTATATGCGCCGATCATCGCGGGTCTGGGTGCCGCTCGAGACGCAGGTGGCGCTTTGCGTGTGGCGACAACCTGACCCACTGGGGAAATCCGATAACCTTAGCCGGCTCAGGCAGGCTTGCGATACACGACGAACCCGGATTTCTCCGCAACCTTGTCGTAGAGCTTCATCGCCGTCGCATTGGTTTCATGCGTCTGCCAGTAGACTCGCTTGGCGCCGCCGGCCTCCGCGCGCTGGTAGACCGCTTCGATCAGCGCGCGGCCCACGCCAGTGCCGCGCGCGGCCTCGGTGGTGAACAGGTCCTGCAGATAGCAACTCGGACCGATCTGGATGGTGCTGCGATGAAAGAGGTAATGCACCAGCCCGAGCAACTGCCCGGAGCGCTCCGCCACCAGGGCGTGCATGGGCTCGTAGGCGTCGAAGAAACGCGACCAGGTCATGCGGGTGATCTCGGCTGGCAGGGCGGTCTCGTCCTTGCGGCCATAGAAGGCGTTGTAGCCATCCCATAGCACCTTCCATGCTTCGAAATCGTCTGGCTCGGCGGGGCGGATCTGGATCGGGTCGGTCACGGTGTCATCCTCGGGGTCGATGTGCTGGCTTGATATATGGCTGATGTATGGCTGATGTATGGACTTGAAGCACCGGCTTGATCGCAAACAAGTGCGCGCACCGGCACTCCGTATTGTGGCCGGTGATAACTGCCCGGCGCAAGCCAAATCAAGCCATATCAAGCCATATCAAGCGGCACTAAGCCCGCTGCTCGAGGTGGGTGGCGTATACCGCGCCTTGCCGCCACGCTTGGCTTCGTAGAGCGCCATGTCGGCGCGCATGAAGAGCTCGTTCGTGGTCTGGCCGTCATCGGGGTAATGAATGGCAATGCCCACGCTGGCCGTCGCCACGATGGTATGGCCATCGATGAAATGCGCGCGCGTTGCCGCTTGCACGATGGCCTGGGCGATGCGTTCCAGCGTCGCCGTACTGAACGCGTCGTCCAGCACGATGCCGAATTCGTCGCCGCCGATCCGGGCCACCGCATCGCCCGTGCGCACGCACGCGGTCAGGCGCTCGCCGAACGCAGCCAGCAACCGGTCGCCAACGGCATGGCCATAGGTGTCGTTGATGGCCTTGAAATCGTCGACATCCACCAGCAGGAGCGCTGCGTTGACGTGGTTGGCGCTGGCGCGGGTCATGGCCTCGGCCATGCGGCGGTCGAAACCCTTGCGGTTGAGCAGGCCAGTGAGGTGATCCGTCAGCGTCTGCGCTTCCAGGCTGCGCAATTTCTGGCGCTCGATGGTCACGTTCCGCGCGAACATATACAGTCCCTGGACCGTGTCCTGGCCGTCATTCCATGCAGGCTGGTACGTGATTTCCACATACTCGGCGCCGTCCTTGCCTTCCAGGCTGAAGGTGACCGACGTGCCCTGGTAGGCCTGCTCCAGGTAAGGTTTCGATGCCATATAGGCCGGGGTGCCCCACAGTTCGCGCACCGTCAGGCCGACGATCTGCCGCACCGGCAGGCCAAACCGCTGCGCATACGCCTCGTTGACGAAGATGTAGCGCTCGTTCATGTCGATGAACGAGATGAAGTCGGGCACGTGGTTGGCAATGGCCTCGATGCGCTTCTCGCTCTCGGCGGCGCGATCCTTGGCGGCGGAGAGCGCGGCCTCCCGTTCGGATAGCTGCCGCATGACCGCGCCGAACGTGGTGGCCAGTTCGCCGATCTCGTCATTGCGGCCGGTGGGCAGCGAGGCCAGTGCGGCCGGATCCTTGGGCACCTCGCTCACCACGCGGTGCAGCAGCTCCAGGGGCGCCAGCATGCGCCGTATTGCGAGCCACATCATCAGGGCTGCCATCACGAGGGAGAGTCCCGCGGCCATGATCGTCTTGCGGCGGGCGTCGATGATGGGCGCGTAGGCTTCGCTGGCCGGCAGGACGGACACCACCTCCCAGCCATTGGATTCGAGCAGGTAACGCGCCACGACTGGTTGGGTCGGGCTGACGACTTCCCAGTCGGAACGCGGCACTTCAAGGCCGCAGGCCTCGCCGAGCGCCTTGGCCGGGGTCATCACCTTCGACGGGTCCGGGTGCATCGCGTAACGCGGGTTGGCGCCGGAGGAAACCAGGCAGTAGCTCCCGGTCAAGCCAACCCGGCTGTGCGCCAGCTGGCCAAGGAAGTTGCTTTCCGTGAAATTCAACACCCCGCCAACCACCGCGAGCAACTTCCCGTCCGGGCCGTGCAAGGGGACAGCCAGCACCACGCCGGGCGAATCGCTCATCCGCCCGCGCAGCAGGTCGGACACGGCAAACTCCGAGCCACGGATGACTTCCCGGAAATAGTCGCGGTCAGAAAGGTGGATGCGTTGCCCGGCGGGAACGGCGGTGCTGAACGCCATGTTCCCGTCGGGCCACGCCAGGAACACGGCATTGAGGGTTTCCGGGATGGAGACGGCCTGGGCCGCGAAGTGCTTCATCTCCGCGGGCGAGCGCCCCAGCATGGGCGCCAGCTGGCGAGCCAGGCGGCGCAAGGCGTTAGCCCGCGACTCGAACTTTTCATCGAGCTGTTCGGCGACGAGCTTGACCAACGTTTCTTGCTGCGCCTGCCGCAATGCCTTGAGGCTCTGGAACGCGTAATACTGGGCGAACAGCGCGCGCGCCAGGATGATGAACGTCACCACGACTGCGGTAGCCAAGGCCACCCGGTACTTTAGGGAGTGCCGCATGAGTATCTTATTCTTGGAGTTTTCGGATTATCCCGATTGCCGGCTCTTTCCGTTCCGGCTGCCCGTCCTCCACCGCGGGCGACTGACCCGGCTCGTAGGTTAGCAGAAGCGGGGTGTTAATCCCGCGTGGCCGACAGGGATACTCGGACTTGCGTGCCTTATCGGTGGCTTTCGCGAACGTAAGTGGCTTTCGGGAGCTAGAATGCGGCATTCCCCCAACAGTCAGCAGTCAGGCCGCGGCCTGCCAGCAGGAAATCCTCACCCATGACCCTCGATCCCGCACTCCGTTTCCTGCACATCGCCGGCGTCACGCTGTGGGTGGGCGGCATGTTCTTCGCCTATGTCTGCCTGCGCCCGGCCGCGGGCGCCTTGCTTGAGCCGCCGCAGCGGTTGCGCCTGTGGCGTGCGGTATTCGCACGCTTCCTGGCCTGGGTCTGGGTGGCGGTCGCGCTGATCGCCATCAGCGGCATATCCATGCTTGCCGGGGTTGGGTTCGCCGCGGCGCCCAGGCACTGGCATGCCATGTTCGGCATCGGGCTGGTCATGATCGCGATCTTTGCCTATGTGTACTTCGGCCCGTATGGCGCACTGCGCCGCGCCGTCGACGCGCAGGACTGGAAAGCCGGCGGCGCCGCGCTGGGCCGCATCCGGCAGGCCGTGGGCCTGAACCTGCTGCTCGGCGCGCTAACCATCGCGGTGGCAACGCTGGGCCGGCTGCTCGCCTGATTTCGCGCGGGACCGGCGGACCTGCCCCGGAGGCAACGGCTCAAGCGGCTTCCATCACCGCCTCGACCCGGTTCCTGCCCGCGCTCTTGGCGCGGTAGAGTGCGCGGTCGGCACGGCCAATGGCGCCATCGAGGCGCGTTTCCGTCTTGTCCAGGCAGGCCACGCCGATGCTGATGGTGAGTTCCGCAATACGCCTGCCGAAAAACCGGGCGGACACCGACCTCAGGCGCTCGGCCAGGGCCAGCGCGCCGTCCATGCCGGTACGCGGCAGCAACACCAGGAACTCCTCGCCGCCGAAGCGGCCGGGGTAGGCATGGGCCGGCAACTCGCGCTTGAGCATGGCCGAAAACTCCTTCAGCACCCGGTCACCTTCGGCATGCCCCAGGCTGTCGTTGACGCGCTTGAAGTGGTCCAGATCGATCAGCAGCAAGGCCATCTCTTCGCCATCCACCTGCATCCGCTCCAGCTCGCGCTGGCCGGCATCGTACAGCGCGCGGCGATTGAGCAACTGCGTCAGTGGATCGGTCCTGGAGAGGATGTCGAGTTCCACATGCAGGCGCCGCGTGATCACCAGCATGAAGGCGACCGACAACGCCAGGACCATGAATGTGTTGGCGCTGAGATAGAGAGTCTGGATGAGGTCGTCGGGGGCGAAGAGCGTCTGCTCGGCCAGGCCGGCGAACAGGCTGGTCCCGAATCGCGCCATCACCACCAGCGTCTGGGCGGCCATCAGGCCGCCAAAGAAGTAGGTACTGAAATGCCGCTCGCCATGGC
The DNA here is from genome assembly GCF_000611145.1 of Cupriavidus sp. SK-3. Classification (NCBI taxonomy): domain Bacteria; kingdom Pseudomonadati; phylum Pseudomonadota; class Betaproteobacteria; order Burkholderiales; family Burkholderiaceae; genus Cupriavidus; species Cupriavidus sp. SK-3. The sequence continues at coordinate 30,408 of NZ_JFJV02000256.1, forward strand.
GCAGCATCAGGACACACTGCATCGTGTAGAAGATCGACACGAAGAAAGTCGCGATGATCACCCGGGCCACATAATTCGGGGCCGCAAGCGCGAACCAGGCCAGCAGCAGGGTCGCCACCGCCGTGAGCCCGGCGGCGAGGCCGCGCGTTTGCGGCCGGCCGTAGAACGCCTGTATCGCCAGCGTCCACAGGCCAATGGCGCCGAGCAACAGCGCGTTGCCCACCACGATCGAGAGCCAGTCCGGGACGATACCCCGCAACCAGAACAGCACCGGTGTGACGACCAGGATCAGCAAGCCTGTCACCCAGTACCCGATCCCCTTGATGGTCCGCGGAAAACTGTAATAGGCCGACAGCAGGACAACCGACATCAGGGCCGACATGACCGATGAAAGGAAGACCGTCGTTCTCAGATCGATCTGGGGCATTGGCAGCGCGCGTTGTCTATCAGTGACGATCGGTAATCCTACCAAAGACTGACAGCCGGAGGTTGGGGGTCAACCCTGCCCATGTTCATGTTCATGTCCATGCCAAATGCCGCCATGGCCCCCGATGCTCAGGCCGGCTTGCTTACCATCAGCCAGTACACCACCAGCAGGCCGCCGAAGGCCGGAAAACCCAGTGCTACCCAGATCCGCTCATATAACCAGTAGCGCGCCGGAAGCGCGCGGGTGTCCGCCGCGCCGTGCGATGCCAGCGCGGCCTGCCCGGCCATATCGCGCATCCGCCATTGCAGCCACAGCACCGGCAGCCAGCAAGCACCCGCGAGCGCATAGAGCGACAGGGAAATCCACAACCAGGAGGCCGATGGCGCGTATCCCGCCGCGTGCATCATGTAAAGCCCGCTCAACGGCTGGAAGACCACCGCGGGCGCGGTGATCCAGGTGTCGGCGCGCACCACCCAGCGAGTCACCACGGCCATGGCCTGCACATTGCGGCTGCGATTGACAAAAAACATATAGAAGGCGGTGCCAAAGCCCGTGCCAAACATAAAGGTGGCGGACAAGATGTGCAGCCACTTGACGATCAGGTAAGTCATGCTTGCTCCTCGGCCCGCGCATCGGGGTCTATCTGGGGAAAGAAGACGAACCACGCCAGCATCGGCAGGTTCTTCAGGACCGGCCCGAAGGGATGCGCCCACCACGCCGGCACCAGCCAGGTGATCAGCGCGGTATAGCCAAGCACCAACGCCAGTTGCGCCGCCCACACGGCGCGCGTGGGCCGCCACAGCACCAGCAAACCTAGCGCCAGGTCCAGGCTGGCGCCGGACCAGACAAGCGGCAAGCGCCAGCCAGGCGGCAGCCCCGCATCGCGCAGCAAGGCCGCGCCGGCCGCCGGATCCGCGAAGCAGGCACAGGCGGTGCCCAGCCAGACAGCGGCAATGGCGAGCCGGGCGAGGCGCAAGTACCAGTACAGCAACGCGGGCAGCCGCTCGGCGGGTGAGGCAAAGGTGGCCGGCGCGCGCAAGGGCCGCCCGGCCAGCGCGGCGGCAGCGCGCGGGCTGCCGCTGTTGTCGGTGCGCAGCATGAGCAGGCTGTCGCCGTCGACAAGGCCGCCCGGAAGTCTCGCCAGGCCCGCCGCGCACAGGCTGGCGAGCCAGCCCGGCACGCGCAGCCACCGCGCCGGGCGCAGGCCCATGCCGGCCCTGAGGGCGCCAAGCCAGCCGGCAACCCCGAGCCGGACGGGGCCGACCGCTGGCACGGTGCGCCGGCCCGCGCAGTTCCCGCTGAGCGCATTGGCCAGCAGCGCCGCCAGGTCGTCGAGATGGATGGGCTGTACATGCCCGGCGCCTGCCGGCACCGGCAGCACGGGCAGTGCCGCCAGCCGCCGGAACAAAGTGGCGCTGCGGCCCGATGGCGCATACACCAGCGACGGCTGCACGATCAACCAGTCCAGCTTGCTGGCCCGCAAGGCATGGTCGGCCATGCCCTTGCTGCGCCAGTAAGCGGTAGCGGCATCGCGAGCCGCGCCAAGCGCGGAAAGCTGGACCACGCGGCGCACGCCAGCCTGCTCGCAAGCCAGCATCAGGGCGTGCGGCATATCCACGTGCAATGCCTGGAAGCGTTGCCGCCCGGTTTCCCGGAAGATCCCTGCCGCATTGAGGACGGCATCAACGCCGAGCAAGGCAGCGTGCCAGTGCGCCGGCGTGGTCCAGGCAGTCAGGTCGCCCGCGATGCAGTGCAGCTGGGGATGGCGCGCCAGCGCACCGGGCCGCCGCGCCAGCGCCACCACGTGATGCCCTTGGGCCAGCAAACGGATCACCAAAGCCGACCCCACCAGCCCGCTGGCCCCCGCCACCAAAATCCTCATCGCGTCACCTGTTGATTCTGTAATTTCTGTGAAAACAGAAATTACAGAACGAGTGACCGGAAGTCAAGGGATGCCGCGTGGTGGGCAGCATCCAGGCAGTATGAACGGGAGGGGTGACTCGAAGGGCGGGCGGCCTTGCCGCTCCGCGCGCGTAAGGCGAAAGGTGAAAGGCGAAAAGGCGACTCAGCCCGTCCGCGATTCCTAGGTGGGGGCGCGCCGCGCATTGCGGCGCTTGAGCGTATCGCTTGCCACGGACTCCGACAAGAACTGCCACAAAGTGCGAACCCGGATAATCCCGTCCCCCGGGCCATCATGGGTCAGGCGCTTTGCGACTTCCTCCAGCTTGCCAAACATCTCCGGGCGAAGCTGCGTGCGCAGCGCATCGACTTGCGCCGCCGGCACCACCACCTCGTCGCGGTTGCCAAACCAGCGGCGCTCGGCGAGGAACAGCAGCGCGGCCAGTATCGCCGCACCGATCCCCACGTTCTCAAAGCCGGCCAGCTGGAAGCTATTGGCGGCGAAACACAGCACGGCCACGACGGCCATCAGTGCAAAGGCAGTCCGCAGCAGGACGAAGGAGCGAGGGTGCGAAATCATGCGCGCCAGATCGCGCACCGCAGCGATTTCGTCTTGCTCCAGGATGTTGAGGACGTTGGTAGTCGAAACTTTCATTTATCTATTTGCTACTGTCTCATTGCCTTCGGCCGTTCGGGCGCGGGCCTTGGCGGCTTTGCCGAGCCCGCATCCAGCGAAAAAACCGGCAGTGTATACGTATGCCGGTTAAGGCGCTTGAATTGCGGATTTCGGCAGGATCGGGCTGCAGCAAGGAAATTGAGTGGGAATAAGCTCATGTTAGGCGCCGCCCGTGCACCGTCAATGCGCCGTTTGCCCTAGGCCGTCATACTTCCGGGCTAGGCTTGGCGCGCTGTCTTGGGGCCGTCTGCTGTGGAATAGCCGCCAGGCTGCCGTCCCGGCGCTGTGCGGAAAAAGGCGGAAAAAGGGCGGATAGAAGGAAAGATCCGTGTTCGCCGGATGTAGCTCAAGCGGCACTCCAGCCGTGGCCGGTATCTGCGCACGGCGCAGGAGTCAAGATCGTGTCACACCGCAACGTTGGGTACCCTCGGCACCTGCTGCGTCCTGATATTGAAATGCGGCTCACCGAAGGCTTCCAGCAAGCGGATGATTTGACGCGCGGAATCCGCACGCGTTGTGCGGACCTCGCTGAGCCTGCGAGGCGCGGTGGCGCCGCCAACAATATAGTGCCGCCTGACGGTCAGCACCGCCGAGCTGGGCGCCGCGACCAGGACCGGGGGCGCATCCTCGTCCTTATAGCTGCCATATATCCAGCCCGACGGCGTCAGGTGCGCCTCGACCCAGGCCTCCCGCGCCCCGAATGCCGCCGCCTCGGCCTCCACATTCCTCTCGGTTGAATCCAGCATCTGCCTCTGCCCTTCGCGTTTGAGTCAGTCATTTCCAAGGCGCGCCCACGCAACAAGTCATGCCTTGGCCAGCGCGGATGGCACAGATGCCGACCGGTGGTGAATCCCCGGCGAATTCTGATTTCGGCAGCGCAGCAACGGTACCCTGCATTAGTAGGAATCATTCCCAAACAGGGGGTGCATGTCTGCACGCAGCCCCGCCGGATCAGCCGGCGGCGGGAATCCCGGGCGGCCTCTACACGCTCCATTCCCTCCCTAAGCGTGGGGCCTACCTAAGCGGGGTAACAGCGATTGCCGCACGCCTCAATAATCCGCATCAGCAAGCGTGACCCCTTGCTAATTCCCGATAGGGTGTAGGCACTCCCCGCGCCTACACCCTTTTTTTTATCGGTAATTGCCCGCTTTACGCGATCACCTTCACGCACGGAATTAAGTCAGCATGGCAGTCCTCCCGGCTACGCGCTTTCCCTCCCTTGTGGGGGTACCGGAAATTTCGTATCGCCGGGATTTCCGAACATGCAAAGGGAGGGCGGAAGAATTAGCCGCAACGCAAGAAATCACTTCGCGCCCGCAAAGAAGATTCCGGACAACGCAGCGAATATGCAATGAAAAGCCGAAGCAAAGAAAGCGAACAAAAACCCCGGAAAACGGCGGAATTTTTCACTATGAAGACAAGCCGAATTCTTTCGCATTACAGCTTCTGATGGCATCCCTCCCTTTGTCGGGTCCACTCTTAAGTAGGGATAGAAAACACGGCAAAAACGGCCCCGCAGCCTTGAAGACAGACCCCCATGAGCCATACACTTCGCCGGGCTCAACGTAGTGATGCAGTGCAAGGAAAAAAGCGCACGCACCACGAAGTCATCGCCGTGAAGTTCATCTCCGCCCGGCATACCCAAGTAGCGGAAAGGCACCGACGTGTGTCATGTTGGACAAACGGCTTCGTCGCAGCAATCCCCGGCCAGGAGACGGGCGGGAGTGCGGACCTTTCGGGTATCAAGGGAATTATCAAGACGTGTTCAAGCTTTCAAGCATTCTGTCTTTCCGTAAAGCGGTACTGTTGCTGGGGATGGTTCCGTTGCTGGCATCCTGCGCATTGGCGCCGGGGATGCGCTTCGATCCACAGCGCCCGCTCGATCCGGAAGATCCGAATACCGTACCCAAAGTCACCCCCATCACGCCCGCCCTGGTGCGCGCGATGAAGGCCGCCGCCACGCCGGCCAACGCGGCGGTAAGCGAACTGTTTGGCACCCCGGAGCCCTATACGGTAGGCATCGGTGACATCCTCTCCATCGTTGTGTGGGATCACCCCGAACTCGTGTTCCCCACCCAGACCTACTCCATTGGATCCGCGTACGAGATTCCCAACTACAGTGGCGCAGCCAACGTACCGGGATACGTCGTCAGCCCCGCCGGCACCATCCAGTTTCCGTACGCAGGCGTGCTCACCGTTCTCGGCAGAACGCCGGACCAGATCCGTGGCGAGCTCAGCAAGCAATTGAAGGGCGTCGTCAACATGCCCCAGGTGACCGTGCGCGTGCTCGCCTTCCGTAGCAAGCGCGTGTACCTGGATGGCGAAGTGAAGACCCCGGGCCCGCAAAATATCGACGACGTGCCGATGACGCTGGTTGAAGCACTCAATCGCGCCGGCGGCGTCAATGTGACCACTGGCGACAACAGCCGCATTCGCATTGCCCGTAGCGGCAAGAACTACTATGTCGACCTGCCCGCGCTCCTGCAACAGGGCATCGACCCCGCCCGCGTCATGCTGCGCAACGGCGACATCGTGCGAGTGGAACAGCGCGAAGACAGCAAGGTGTTTGTCACCGGCGAAGTGCTGCGGCCATCCACGATTCTGCCGCGCAATGGCCGCCTCACGCTGAATGAAGCGATTGGCGAAGCCGGCGGCGTCAATCCCACCTCCGCCGATGCGAAAGAACTCTACGTGATTCGCAAGAACGTGGACGGCGAAGCTGAAGTCTTCCACCTCGACGGAAAGTCGCCCGTGTCACTGGCGCTGGCCGAATCGTTCGAACTGAAACCCAAGGACGTCGTGTATGTCGACGCAGCCGGTGTAGTCCGCTGGAGCCGCGTGATCAACCAGTTGCTCCCGAGCGGCAACTTCTTCAACTCCACTGCGAACACGATCAAATGATCAAGACCGTGCTCGTAGTGTGCATAGGCAACATTTGCCGCAGCCCGATGGCGGAAGCGCTGCTTAAGCAAGCGCTGCCCGAGGCGAATGTCGTGTCGGCCGGGTTGGGCGCGCTGGTTGGCCAACCAGCCGATCCGCACGCGGTTGCATTGGTGAGTGGCCTGGGCCTGGACATTAGCGGCCACCGCGCGCGCCAGCTCAACCGCGCAATCGCCACGCAAGCCGATTTGATCCTGGTGATGGACAACCCGCAAAAGCAGGAGATCCAGCGACAGTATCCGGCAACGACGGGGCGGGTATTCCGGCTTGGCGAACTCGCCAGGTTCGACGTGCCGGACCCATATCGCGAGGCGCTCCCCGCCTTTGAGAACGCGCTGCAGTTGATCCAGCGCGGCGTGGAAGTTTGGGTGCCCCGCATCCAGGCCCTCCGTTAACAGTATTTGTAGTAGAGCTTATGAATCAGAATCCTCCCCCAGTTGCTGTTGCCGGATCGCAGGACGATGAGTTTGATCTCATTCGTTATCTGGATGTGTTGATAGCCAACCGCTGGCTGATCGCGACGATTGCCGCCGTAGCATTGGCGCTTGGTGTTGCTTACGCCTTCTTGGCGCGGCCGGTTTACCAGGCAGACATCTTGGTGCAGGTGGAAGATAGCCCTAACAGCGCGAAGAGCTTGCTGGGGGATGTCTCCAGTCTGTTCGAGGTAAAGGCTGAGGCGACTGCAGAAATAGAAATCCTTCGATCGCGCATGGTGGTAGGAAAGGCGGTAGATAACCTCCAACTCTATATATATGCCAAGCCAAAGTACGTGCCATTTGTTGGTGCGTGGATTGCCAGTCGCGCGAAAGGCTTATCCGATCCGGGTTTGCTGGGCATTGGTGGCTATGCTTGGGCGAAGGAATCTATCAAGGTCGACCAGTTCGATGTGCCAGAATCGCTGGAAGGCGAGAAGTTCAGTCTGAAGGCACTCGGCGATGGTCGTTACCGGCTGGAACAGGATAGTCTCGACAGACCGCTCGAGGGCCGGGTAGGCGAACTACTGCAAGTGAATCAGAACGCAGGGAGTTTTTCCCTCTTGGTCACCGATCTCAAGGCCAAGCCAGGCATTGTTTTTAATTTGGTGCGGGCGTCGCGTCTGCGAACGCTGGAGAGGCTCCAGAGTCAACTTAAGATCGCCGAGAAAGGTAAACAGAGCGGAATTATCGGCGCCTCGCTAGAGGGCACCGATCCCAAGCTCACTGCGAGAATTCTGAATGATATTGGTGAGGAGTATGTCGCTCAGAACATCAAGCGCAAAGCAGCAGAAGCCGAGAAATCCTTAGTCTTCCTCGGCGACCTGTTGCCCCAGCTTAAGGCCGAGCTTGAGCGTGCTGAGGTGAAGTACAACGAGATGCGCAACAAGCGCAACACCTTTAACCTGAGCGAAGAAGGCAAGGCCTTCCTTCAGGAGAGCGTTACTGCTGAAACCAGCCTGCTCGAACTGAAGCAAAAGCGTACTGAATTGCTGACCCGCTTTACGGTAACGCACCCGGGCGTCCAGGCACTAGATCAACAGATTGCCACGCTAAATGCAAAAGTGGGGTCCATGGCCGCACGGATGAAGACGTTCCCCAACGTGGAACAGGACACACTACGTTTGATGCGCGACGTACAGGTCAACAACGACCTCTACGTAGGCCTACTTAACAATATGCAGCAGCTCAAGCTGGTGAAAGCAGGCAAGGTCGGAACCGTTCGTCTGCTAGACAATGCGCCAGTTCCAGAGGAGCCAATCAAGCCTAAGAAAGGCATCGCGATCATACTGGCTGTTGTCTTTGGGCTCTTTGTAGGAGTGGTCGCGGCGTTTGTACGCGCCTCACTCTATGGCGGCATTACTGACTCACAGGACATTGAGCAGCATACGGGCCTGAACGTGTACGCGACGGTGCCATTATCGGCGGAGCAAGCCGCCCTTACCGAAACCATGCGGCAGCGCAAGCGCGGTAATTTCGTGTTGGCGGATCTTTTTCCCAATGAGCCGTCTATCGAAAGCCTTCGTAGCCTGCGCACCGCTCTGCAGTTCGCCATGCTGGACGCAGACAATAACCGAGTTTTGCTGACGGGCCCCACACCTGGTGTGGGCAAATCATTCATTTCAGCAAACCTTTCGGTGGTCATGGCCTCGGGCGGTAAGCGTGTACTGCTGTTGGACGCGGATATGCGAAAGGGCCACCTAAATCAGTACTTTGGCAAAGATCGAGCTCACGGTCTGTCCGATGTCCTCGTGGGCAAAACCACATTCGATCAAGCAGTGCATCGCAATGTCGTTGAGAATTTGGACTTCCTGAGCACAGGGGGCCTGCCGCCGAATCCTGCGGAATTGTTGCTCAACGAGCGTATGGTCAAGTTGTTGCAAGACGTGGGCGAACAATACGATCTGGTACTGATCGATACACCACCGGTACTCGCAGTATCAGACACGGCGATCCTGGCCGCCCGTTGTGGCACCGTCTTCCTTGTAACGCGTTTCGAGAAAACGACGATCGGCGAGGTAGAGGAGTCGGCCAAACAATTGCGTCAGGCTAATGCCGATGTGAATGGCGTTGTATTTAACGGCTTGGATCCCAATGCATATCGCTACGGGTACGGCTCGAAGTATGGGCGATATCGGTACGCTTACTATGGCTATTCGAACGAGTCGAGCCAAGTGCAAGGTTAGAGCTGCATTTACGTGGCGCCCGCTCGGCGGCGTGCTCCAGTCGGCGAAGGGAGTGGAAATTGGTGCGAAAGCTAGCGAGTGCGGCATAGACCTCCAGGTAAAACGCGATTAGGGCGTAGTGTCAACTCCTTGTTGTGCTCTCTCGAATTCAAATTCGGACGTGTGTACCTGCAATATCGGAACAAGCTGCCACAGTGAAGCCCATTCACTGTGGAGGGAGCCACTTGCACAGGCTGCGGCATGGAAGTGTGGGCCGAGCTAGGGCCGCTCTGATTCACTCAATTTTGGCTTGTCTTGATCTCTGCGGAAGGTCAAGAGCGTATTTGAGCCGCGCTCTATAGCGAAAGCTTGCTGAATACGAGTCTTGGGGTAGCGATTTGAACTTTGTGACTCGAAATGGCGGTTTTTTAAGCCGAAAGACCGCAAAAAAAATGATCTCAAAGAGGAAGTAACTAAAAATGGATCTCAGCCAAAAAAACATCGCCATCATCGGCTTGGGTTACGTCGGCCTGCCATTGGCCATCGAATTTGGCAAGCGACGCTCGGTCACCGGCTTCGACGTCAATCCAACACGTATTGCAGAGTTGCAACACGGGCGGGACAATACCTTGGAATGCAGTGCTGAAGACTTGCGCGCCGCCACGAATTTGAGTTTCAGCAGTCAAGCGAGCGACCTCAAGGCGTGTCAAATCTTCATCGTCACGGTTCCGACGCCGGTGGATCAAGCCAATCGCCCCGACATGACTCCTCTCGTGAAGGCAAGCGAAACCGTTGGCAAGTTTATGCCCCAGGGCGCCATTGTCATTTACGAATCGACGGTCTACCCGGGTGCCACCGAATCAGTGTGCGTGCCTGTGCTCGAAAAATTCAGTGGCAAGAAATTTAATGTGGATTTCTTCTGCGGATACAGCCCCGAGCGCATTAATCCCGGCGATAAGGAGCACCGCTTGCCCTCCATCAAGAAAGTCACCAGCGGTAGCACGCCGGAGGTGGCCGACGCCGTGGACCATCTCTATGGGGAAATCATAGTTGCCGGCACCCACAAGGCAAGTAGCATCAAGGTAGCAGAGGCTGCCAAGGTGATTGAAAACACCCAGCGCGACGTCAACATCGCACTGATGAATGAACTCAGTCTGATCTTTCATAGACTGGAGATCGATACAGTAGAAGTGCTGCAAGCTGCCGGGACCAAGTGGAACTTTCTACCCTTCCGTCCTGGCCTAGTGGGCGGTCACTGTATTGGCGTGGACCCCTATTACCTGACCCATAAAGCCCAGGAGGTGGGGTATCACCCCGAGGTCATCCTGGCTGGCCGGCGCATCAACGACAATATGGCCAGCCACGTGGCAGCCGAAACCATCAAGCTCATGCTACGCAAGGGCTTGCCTGTGCTCGGTAGCAAGGTACTAGTCCTAGGCCTTGCCTTCAAAGAAAACTGCCCGGACGTGCGCAATACCAAGGTGGTAGATATCGTACGGACCCTGCAGGGCTACAACACCCAAGTGGATGTGTACGACCCGTGGATCAACGTAGAAGAAGCCGAACATGAATACGGTTTGAAATGCTTGGTCGACATGCCCACTTTTGGCCAGTACGCCGCCATTGTGCTGGCCGTGGGCCATCAGCAGTTCCTGGCGCTCGGTGAGCAGAGCATCAAGGCCTTCGGTCAGCCCGGCGCCGTGCTGTATGACGTGAAAAGCGTCCTGCCGCTTGGTGCCGCCGATGGCCGCCTTTAAATACGTGGAGCGTTTGGGACCTGCAGCATGACCGGAATTATTACTAAGCCTAGCACGTATCACTTGCTCAAAGAGCGCCTAGCCAACGAGCGCTATACCTGGCTGATAACAGGCGTGGCCGGCTTTATCGGCAGCAACCTATTGGAAACGCTGCTTAAGTTGAACCAGTGTGTTGTCGGCCTTGATAACTTTACCACTGGCTTTCAGCACAATTTGGACGAGGTGAAAGGCCTGACTACGCCACAGCAATGGACTCGATTCACATTTATGGAGGGTGACATCCGTAAGCTGGAGGATTGCCAGCGTGCTTGCTCTGGGGTTGACTTCGTTTTGCACCAAGCTGCCTTGGGCAGCGTGCCTCGTAGCCTGGCAGATCCCATCACCACCAATAGCGCGAATATCACTGGCTTTTTGAACATGCTGGCCGCCGCGCGCGAGGCACAGGTGAATAGCTTTACGTACGCCGCCAGCAGCAGCACCTATGGTGATCACCGGGCCTTACCTAAAGTGGAAGAAAATATTGGAAAGCCTCTCAGCCCCTACGCTGTAACGAAATATGTAAACGAGCTCTACGCAGAGGTATTCGCTCGTTGCTACGGCTTCAATACCATCGGGCTTCGCTATTTTAATGTATTTGGCAAGCGCCAAAACCCAAACGGAGCTTACGCAGCGGTCATACCTAAGTGGATAGCATCACTGCTTAACAGTGAAACGGTCTACATAAATGGCGATGGCGAAACCAGCCGTGACTTTACATATGTAGAAAATGCAGTTCAGGCTAACTTACTGGCGGCCACGTCAAGAGAAGATGCCCGTAACCACGTCTACAACATGGCTGTTGGTGAACGTACCACGCTCAATACTCTATTCAGCCTGCTTCGAGACAATCTAGTGCGACACGGTGTTCCCCTTTATACGGAGCCGGTTTACCGGGATTTCAGGGCCGGCGATATACGGCACAGCCTGGCCGATGTCCGGAAAGGGCAAGAACTGCTGGGCTATGCCCCCACACATCGACTGGCCGAGGGGATCGCCGAGGCGATGCCTTGGTATGTCGACTTCGTGCGAGCACAGTAATTGAGTGAGGCGGCACCAATTGACAAAATCTAGAGATAGGGGAATTTTCACGGGAATTCTTGGCGGTCTGGTAGGGCGGAGTTTTTCGTTGTTAGCGCCATTTATTGTCATGCCGGCAATGCTGAATTATTTGGGTAATACCGGTTTCGGTATATGGATGACGGCAGTATCCCTCACCAGCATGGCAATGTTTGTCGATTTCGGTATTGGAAATGGATTACTAACAAGACTCTCCCAGTCATTTGGAGTCTCGGATCACGCTAGCATGCGAAGCTATATTGCCAGCGCCTACGCTGCTCTTTCAGTCATTTCGATTATTTTATTGGGCCTCCTAGTCATAGCATTCGGAGTGGCACAGTATGGTTATCCTAAAATAATTGGTGCTGGGAATAATAGCGATTCACTTGGCATTTTTGGAATCTGTATTTTTAGTTTCATTGTTGGAGTGCCGGTCGCGGTTATTCAAAGGGTTATGTATGCGTGCCAAAAGGCTTGGCTGAGCAATGTCTGGCAAATGATTGGCGCGGCCTTTTCAATCTTTCTTTGCTTTATAGCAATTGAAATGTCTTTGAAGCCTTGGCAGGTTGTTGGTATCTACTCTGTTGTCCCCGTATTCACAATGCTGTTGTCGGGGATATGGTTTTTTGTAATGAATCCAAAATTGGCGCCGAAAATATCAGATTTTTCAAGGCGCCATGCCATGGATTTGATGCGAATAGGGATTCGATTCTTTGCTCTTTCAGTTGTTACTTCAGTGGCATTGAATGCGGATAACCTGATTTTGGCCAATAAAATCGGAGCGCAGGCCGTGGCCGAATACGCTGTTCCTGCAAAAATAGCCTCATTGCTAAGTTTGGTTGTGACAACCATATTTACTCCACTATGGGCGGCAAATGGTGAAGCATTGGCAAAAAATGACTATATTTGGGTGAAAAAAATAACTCTAAAAATGAGCTTATTGGGCGGATTGACCGTGCTGCTTGCAGGTGCGTGTTTGGTTTCGTTTGGTGGCGAAATTATAAAGATTTGGCTGAAGAGGGATTTTGGGGATCAGAGTGTGATTCTGGTCTTTTTATCTCTGCTGCCGCTTCTTATGGCGATTACTTCGCCGTTTAATATGGTCCTGAATAGTTTAGGAATTGTTCGGGTTCAGTTGGTTGGTTGGTCCATATTTCTTGCGTTGTCTCTGCCGGCAAAGTGGCTGGCATTGAGCGAGGGAAAGCTTTGGGTGATGCCCGCAATCTCTTCATTTCTCTATTTATCGACCGTCAGTCTATTTGTTTTGTTCTATGTTTTTAAAAATGTTCCTGGTTTCTCATCTTATCCGTTGAGCTCAGTGAAAAATAAGCTGAAGAGGTCGCAGTGAATATTGCATATGTAGGCCCTTTTCCATTTCCGTCGTCAAATGCCAACTCCCTGAGAGTGAAGGGCATGGCAGAGGCGCTAGCTATGGCGGGCCACGGAGTTGATATTTGCTCCAGCGTGCCATCGCAGGATATGGGTCGAGGTATGCCAGTGGAGGGTGTTCGCGTCCATAGTTTAAATGAATATGACGAAGGATTGCTCTCCGGTGTGAATCGAGGGTTACGTGGGCTATTTATCGGCGACATTACGTTGCGCTGGTTGCACTCGCTAAGCACTAAGCCGGATGCGATTGTGCTTTATGGTACACACCTCGGCTATCTATTACGCCTGCTTCCTTTTTGCGAGAAATTCAGGATTCCCCTGTTTTTGGATGTAGTGGAATGGTATGACCCTCGGCACCTTCCTGGCGGTGTTTTTGGGCCGTTTGCAGCATCGAATGAATTGAGTATGCGTTATTTTGCAACCAAGGCTAATGGCATTTTTGTAATTAGCAAATATTTGCAGCTCCATTTTGAGCGGCACGGATGCAAGACCCTCAGAATTCCGCCGCTCTTCTCTTTTGAATCGGAGAAATCCAGTCAATTTAGCAAAGTAAGTGGGGTGGTCAATCTATGCTATGTCGGATCTCCGGGAAAGAAAGAGGATATGGAGTCCATATTCAAGGGTCTACAGTCGGCGTACGAAAAGGGTGCGAACTTCCGAATGCACGTGGTTGGTCTAACTGCCGATGAGTTCGCAAAAGATTTCGGAATGCAGCGTTTGCCGATTCTGGAAAATGAAGTGCATGTGAAATTTTACGGTCGCCTTGACAACGTGAGTGCCAAAAATATTATTTCGGCATCTGATTTTCTCGTTGTAGTTAGAAAAGATTTTCGTTTTACCAAAGCTGGATTTCCTTCTAAGGTTGCAGAGAGTCTTTGTTTGGGTGTTCCAATAATAGGTAATCTGAGTAGCGATCTAAAGGACTATCTTCTGGACGGTCAGAACGCGATTGTTGTTGGCGGACCGAACGCTGATTCGTTTAGTGATGCTGTCATGCGAGCAGCCGCGCTTAACGAGAATGAGCTTTCTCGCATGCGACAGCTGGCAAGTAGTTCTGCGGATTCGAACTTTAGAGTCCGTGTTTTCTCGGAAAGAATTGCGAACTTTATTGCGACGGTCCGCTGAAATGGTTTCCGTAATTTCTAAGAGAGTCCAGATGGCGCCGATGCGCTATTCGCAGGCATATCTTTTGGGCACCTTCTTCTTGTTTTTGACCAGCAATCTTGCTGAGAAGGTCGAAAATATTTTTATGCTGACAGTGTTCGTGCTTTTGGCGTATTCATTGCTATATGCCGGATACAAGGTCGGAATTCTCACGAAAAAAAATAAATTACTATTGCCGCACGCATTGAGTGCGAATCAAACGAAGCGGGTGCGCGTAATAGTACTGGTGGGTTCGATCTATTTTTTGGTGTGGGGTGTCAATCAACTTATCGATTTTGGTGCGACCAGTCCCATCGACGTGTTTTCTAATATCACTAATCCGGGTTCGGCGTACAGCTCAAAATTTAGCGTCTATGAGGAAAGGCTGGCGACGAATACTGTGAATAGGGTGACACAGATCTTGATTCTGTTGAGCCTTGTTTATGCAATTTATATTCCAATGCTGGTTTTTTATTGGAAAAAGCTAGGTCTGGTGTTGAGGGTGTTTTCGCTGGTATCTGTTGCCATATATGTAATTTCCTTTTTGTTCATAGGAACACAAAAAGGTCTTGGTGATGTGATTCTATTTGCGGTTTCTGGATTTGCTATTTTGCTGGCATCTGGATCAATTGTCGTTGATCGTGCGTTAAAAAGAAAGATATACGCATTAACAGTTGTTCTTTTGTGCTTGGCGTTCACATATATGGCGATTAATCAAGCGTCTCGTTTTAAGGAGTTCGGGTTGCTTGACTCATTGATGTTTGGTGATGTGTCAAATACCTGGATCTCTCAGGTTTTGGGGAAAAATCTTGCTCTGGGAGTTTACTCGATTCTAGGGTACCCGAGTCATGGTTATCTGGGGCTGTCTTATAATTTAGATCAAGACTTCGTATTTTCTTATGGTGCGGGATTTTCTCAGGCTTTCGAGTCCTATCGTTATCAGTTTTTTGGGGGTTCCCAAAATTTCTTTCTTACTTATCCGGCGAGAACTGAGGTCATAACGGGTTGGCCCGCGGGGATGTATTGGTCCACTGCATTTCCGTGGTTTGCCTCAGACATTACATTCTTTGGGTGTCTATTGCTAATGTTCGTGGTGGGATTCTTTTTTTCTCGAACATGGTTGCGGTGTATTGGTAGGCACGATCCGGTTTCATTTGCCTCGCTAGGGCAGTTTTTTATATTCATAGCGTTCTTACCTGCCAATAATCAGGTCTTAATGCAGCGACAAGGGCTGTGGACTGTGGTGACAATTGTTTTTATTCGTTTCTTCCAAAAGCTAATCAAGGGAAGCGTATGAAAATGGAAATAATGCAGCACTGCTTTGGAAAACCAGGGTCCGGTGGTCCAGTCGTAGCATTTGAACGACTGATCTCGAATTCTGCGTGGCGCTATTCTCAAATTCGACAGACTGAACCAGCTGGAGGCTTGAGTGTTGTGCTCCTTAGAAGGTTTATCTCGGAAATTAGCGCGCGTCGTCCCAGCCTTATTCATGTTCGCGGATTGGGTAACGAAGGTTTTCACGCCGCCTTAGCAGCGAAAATTTCTCGCGTTCCAAAAATATTGGTATCGATCCACGGTACTCATCGCGACTTGACGATGCATGCTCGTGGCCCACGCCATAATATCGTCAGAAACGTTCTGGAACCGTTAACTTTAATAATGGCAACTCATATCGCGACGGTTTGCGAGTTTGCCGCCAAACGAGATTTTCTTGCTAATTACAGAAATAAGATAATCGGAGTGGTGCCGAATGGGGTGGTTATCCCTGATGCTGCATCGCGCCGTGATATTTCCCTGAGATCTCGCTGGGGTGTTCCTGAGGGTTGGCCAGTTGGGATCTGTGTATCTCGTATTACCGAAGAAAAAGGGTATGCGGTGCTCGCGAGCGCGCTGAGTCTCTTAGATAGAGGGAATCAGAAATTCTCCCTGATGATTGTTGGCGGTGGTGATGAGGATGGGCGCTTGCGTTCGCTTTTTGCGGGGTTAAGGAATATCAAGATAGTTTTCGTTGGTCATCAGAAGGACGTTAGCTCCTTTCTGAGTGCAAGCGATTTTTTTCTGTTCCCTTCGCTTCACGAGAATCTCTCGAATGCCTTAATTGAAGCTATGGCGCATGGATTACCGGTTATAGCGACGGATGTCGGTGGCAATACTGAGGTGGTGAGTAAGGGGGGCGGCATCTTGATTCCGGTCAAGAATCCCGACGCGATCGCGGATGCAGTCAGCCGCTTCTTGTGTGATTCAACGGCGATGAGAAGCATGGGGAATGACGCTCGTGAAAACGTCCGGCGCAACTATTCCGTGCAGCAGATGGTTGCTGGCTGGGAGGCAATATATGCGCAGATTCTGGAGGGGGGACGCTGCAATGGCTCAGTCTAGGGTTTTGCTCCTCGGCTTCACCGTACCCGATTCTCTGGCTCGGCGACTTTTCTCGATTGACGCTGGACCCGCAATTCAGACCCATAAATTTGCCTGGAGCTTGGTTAGAGCATTGCAGACTAGCTTCGATAAGATCGTATTGGCTTCGGCCAGCCCGATACAGAACTTTCCACTTGGTCGACAGCTTCTGTTCCGCGGTAGCAAATTTGAAGAGAAGGGAATCGAGGGCGTGTTGTTGGGTTTTATTAATCTCTTGGTATTCAAGCATGTGACAAGATTCGTATCTTGCTTGTTGGTCGTGCCGCGGCTGATGGTTCTAAATCGTGTGGAATTTCTTTTCATCCATGGAGTCCACACGCCATTCTTGGTGTTCGGGATGCTAGCGCGGCTTTTTGGACGAAGAGTGGTAGTCGTGTTGACGGATCCGCCAGGCGTGCCGCTCGCGACGGATAGTCCGCTGGCACGCGTTCTCAAACGGGTGGATGTTTGGTTGGTAAGTAGAGTTTTGGAACGTGCTGATGGCGTTATTGCGCTTGCACCAGAACTTATTAATCGATTTGCTATCCGTAGACCGACGTTGGTATTTCCTGGGATTATCGATTCATCCATTAATTCGAAGATATCGGAAGTAAGCCGCCAATCCGTTTCCACAGAACCATTCACTATCGTGTATGCGGGAGGGCTGAGTAAAGCCTATGGCATCGATCGACTGCTCGACGCTGTCGCAGGTTTGGATGGGATGCCCGTGCGCGTAAAGCTCTTTGGGCGAGGCGACCAAGAGTCGAGGATTCGTGAGTTGGCGGCGCATGACGAGAGAATTCAGTATGGGGGGTTCATCGCCAACGATCTGTTGGTTCCTGAACTAATTGGAGCTGATTTGCTAATCAATCCAAGACCAACACAAGAAGAATTTGCAATTATGTCATTCCCATCAAAACTGATTGAGTACCTAGCTATGGGTCGGCCAGTACTTACCACTCGAATCCCTAGTATTCCTGATAGCTACAGATCGCATTTTTTCTTTATAAACGATGAGTCTGCAGAGGGGATAAGGAGTGCCATATTGAGTTTAATGGCTATGGACTCTAAAGATCGAGAGGATCACGCTTTGCGTGCCAAGACGTTCATTGGAGACGAGGCTTCAGAGAAGGCTGTCGGCAAGAGAGTCGCCGATTTCATTCGTTCGATAAACAAAATTTGTTGAAACCAGACTAAAGAGAATTCGTCATGTTCAATGGAAAGAGACTACTAATTACCGGCGGAACCGGCTCATTTGGTAACGCCGTGCTCAAGCGATTTCTCGATACTGAAATCGCCGAGATCTGCATCTTCAGCCGCGACGAGAAGAAGCAAGACGATATGCGAAAGCGTTACAACAACGCTAAGCTGAAGTTTTACATCGGAGACGTGCGGGATCGGCACGGCGTTGCTGTGGCGATGCGGGGAGTGGATTACGTGTTCCATGCGGCTGCGCTGAAGCAGGTGCCATCCTGTGAGTTTCACCCGATGCAGGCCGTGCGCACAAACGTGCTTGGGACGGAGAATGTGCTTGCGGCGGCAATTGATGCCGGCGTTAGGCGAGTGGTCTGTCTTAGCACTGACAAGGCAGTTTATCCCATCAATGCCATGGGTATCAGCAAGGCGATGATGGAGAAGGTGATGGTGGCTGCCAGCCGCAATCTGGAAGGAACGAATACGGTGATTTGTGGGACCCGCTATGGCAACGTGATGGCATCGCGAGGATCGGTGATTCCCCTATTCGTGGACCAAGTTTTCGCCGGCAAGCCAATCACTGTGACGGACCCGGCAATGACGCGCTTCATGATGACGCTAGCTGACGCGGTCGATCTTGTTCTTTACGCGTTTGAGCACGGGAACAATGGTGACATATTTGTGCAAAAGGCGCCCGCCGCGACGGTGGAGGTGCTGGCAAGAGCAATCCTGGAGCTGATGCGCAAGGCGGACTACCCTGTGCAGGTGATGGGCACCCGGCACGGCGAGAAGCTATACGAAGCCTTGCTCAGCCGTGAGGAAATGGCGTGCGCGGAAGACCAAGGTGAGTATTATCGCGTTCCACCCGATGGGCGCGACTTGAACTACGCAAAATTCGTGGATCAGGGTGAGCAACGCTTAACGCAATCCAGCCACGGGGATGATTACAACTCACATAACACCCGGCGGCTGGACGTGGAGGGCATGAAACGCTTGCTGCTGAAGCTGGATTTCATGCGGCAAATCGCCCGTGGCGAGAAAGCAGTTGCCGAGGAGTGACGCGATGCGAGTTCTAATCACCGGGGCGAATGGCTTCATTGGAAAAAACCTGCAGCTGTTTCTGCGCGAGCGGAAGGATGTGGAGGTTGTGTGCTTCACTCGCGCGGATGACATAGCCGAACTTCCCGTTTTGCTGACGGGAGTAGATTTCGTATTTCACCTTGCAGGTGTCAATCGCCCTCATGATTCACGGGAATTCAAGACGGGCAATGTGGATTTGACATTGGCGTTGTGTCGGGCTCTAGGCGACGTTGCTCTCGCGACGGGCAAGAAGGTACCTGTTGTCTACACGTCGTCTATTCAGGCTGGGCGCGAGAGCCCCTATGGTCAGACCAAACGCGATGCGGAAGAGGTACTTCACGCTTTGGGACGGATTCACTACGTACCAGTACACATTTTTCGGTTGCCAAACGTGTTCGGCAAGTGGTGTAAGCCGAACTACAACTCGGCAGTGGCAACGTTTTGCCACAACATCGCGCGCGATCTTCCGATCGAAGTCAATGACCCGGCGGCTCACGTATCGTTGGTATACGTTGATGATGTCGTGGAGCGTTTCATTCAGTTGATGGACGGTGCTGATGCGGTGCTGGATTCGGAGGGGTTTGCTACGGTGACGCCCCAATACACCGTGACTGTGGGTGATCTAGCGCGTCAGATCATGGCCTTCAAAGAAAGCACAGGGAACTTAATGACGGAGCGAGTAGGAACCGGGTTGGTGCGCGCGTTGTACGCCACGTACGTGAGTTATCTGCCCGTGGAATCTTTCGCCTACACGGTGCCACAGCATGGCGATTCTCGCGGCATCTTCGTGGAGATGCTAAAGACGCCAGACTGTGGGCAGTTCTCATTTTTTACCGCTCATCCTGGCATCACCCGTGGCGGCCATTATCACCATACAAAGACGGAAAAATTTCTAGTTATCAAGGGGCAGGCACGCTTCAAATTTCGGCACATGCAGACTGGACAGGCTTACGAATTCGTCACCAGCGGGGAAAAGTCCCAAATCGTAGAAACCGTGCCGGGCTGGACGCATGACATTACCAATATCGGCGCCGACGAGTTGATTGTCATGCTTTGGGCCAATGAGGTGTTCGACCGCGCACGACCGGATACATTTGCCTGCTCACTCTGAGATATCGCTATGAAGAAACTCAAAGTCATGACCGTTGTTGGAACGAGGCCGGAGATCATTCGCCTCTCACGCGTGCTGGCACGTTTGGATGAATATTGTGACCACGTGTTGGTGCACACAGGTCAGAATTACGATTATGAACTCAACCAGATCTTTTTTGATGATCTGGGCCTTCGCAAACCTGACCATTTTCTGGGTACAGCAGGCGGCAGTGCAGCGGAAACCATCGGGAAGATTATTGCGACAGTGGATGGCGTATTGGTGGCCGAGCAACCCGATGCCCTGCTGGTTCTTGGGGACACCAATAGTTGTTTGTCCGTAATTCCTGCCAAACGGCGCAGAGTGCCAATCTTTCACATGGAAGCGGGAAACCGATGCTTTGACCTGCGTGTGCCGGAAGAAACCAATCGCCGGATCGTTGATCATACAGCGGACATCAACCTCACCTACAGCTCAATTGCGCGCGAGTATCTGCTTCGAGAGGGCCTGCCACCAGATATGGTGATCAAGACTGGCAGCCCGATGGCGGAGGTGCTCGGTCATTACCGGCCAAGTATTGACGCGTCAAGTGTTCTAGGACGCTTGGGGCTGACCGAAGGCCGATTCTTTGTGGTGAGCGCTCACCGTGAGGAGAACATCGACTCCGACGTCAATTTTGGCAAGCTAGTGAGGATATTGAATGCCCTGGCTGAGCACTACAACTTGCCCGTGATCGTGTCCACCCACCCCCGCACACAAAAGCGAGTGGATGCCATGGCGACGCGCTTCCATAGCAACGTGCAACTGCTTAAGCCGCTTGGCTTTTCCGATTACAACAAGCTGCAACTCTCGGCGAAGGCGGTGTTGTCCGACAGCGGCACCATCAACGAGGAGTCTTCCATCTTGAACTTCCCGGCGCTGAACCTGCGCGAGGCGCATGAGCGTCCGGAGGGCATGGAGGAGGCGGCCGTGATGATGGTCGGTCTTGAGGTCGGCCGTGTCATGCAGGGCATTGCCATCCTGGCGGACCAGCCTCGCGGCGATAGCCGGCTTCTGCGCCAGGTTGCGGACTACAGCATGCCGAATGTTTCAGACAAAGTACTTCGCATCCTGCACAGCTATACCGACTACGTGAACCGCGTCGTGTGGAAAAAGTACTGACGCATGGCAGGTACTCGGATCTTATTGCTCACGCAGTGGTTTGACCCTGAGCCGACTTTCAAAGGCATGGTGTTTGCCCGTGAACTGCTCCGACTGGGTTTTGAAGTGGAGGTGCTGACGGGCTTTCCGAACTACCCCAGCGGGAAGGTGTATCCAGGCTATCGAATCAGGCTACTGCAGCGTGAGGTGATTGACGGCGTGCAGGTGACGCGCGTCCCCCTGTATCCTAACCATGACCAGTCCGCCATAAAGCGGGTATTGAACTACGTGAGCTTTGCTGCGTCGTCTCTCATGTATGGCCTGTTCATGGCGAGGAAGGCGGATGTCATTTATGCCTATCACCCGCCCTTAACGGTGGGGATCTCCGCCAGCCTGATCCGCTTGTTTCGCCGCATTCCGGTGGTATATGACGTTCAGGACATGTGGCCGGATACCCTGCGGGCTACGGGCATGGTCAGCAATACGAGGGTGCTGAACGTTGTGTCTCGCGTTTGCGACTGGGTGTATCGGCGAGTGGATCATATCGTCGTGTTGTCGCCTGGCTTCAAGGAGCTTCTCGTGCAGCGCGGCGTGCCTGCTGCAAAGATCGACGTGATCTACAACTGGGCCGATGAGGCCGCATTGGCGGCACCAACCGGCCGACTGCCGAATGATTTTCCGGGCGAGGAGAGGTTCCGCATCCTCTTTGCCGGCAATATGGGGAAGGCTCAGGCACTTGACTCGGTGCTGGATGCCGCAGTGTTGCTGCAGGCAAGGGACTCGCGCGTGTGTTTCGTCATGCTCGGTGGCGGGATTGAGGTCGAGCGGCTGAAGGCACGGGCTGCCGAGTTGCAGTTAGGGAATGTCGTTTTCCTGCCAGCGGTGCCGATGGCCGAGGTGGGAACCGTGCTGAATGCGGCGGACGCTCTGCTCGTACATCTCCGCAAGGATCCGCTGTTCCGCATAACCATTCCATCGAAGACACAGGCGTACATGACTGTGGGGAAACCGCTTTTGATGGCGGTGGATGGAGACGCGGGCGATCTGGTCGCACGATCGGGGGGCGGCACGGCTACCGAATCCGAGAACCCGGAGACGCTGTCGAACGCGGCTGAATCTCTGGCCGCGCTGTCGGCCGAGGAGTTGCGGAGGATGGGGGATGGGGCGAAACGCTTTTACCAGGATCACCTTGCACTGGCCGTTGGCGCTGCCAGCTTCGGGGCCATTTTCCGGCGATTGACGTCAAATATTCCTTGAAGATGAAACGACTTTTCGACATCGTGTTAGCCGCGGCGGCATTGCTGGTGCTCGGGGTTCCGCTTTTATTCCTGATATGGCAGGTGAGCCGGAAGCTCGGCAGTCCTGTGTTTTTTCGACAGGTGCGGCCTGGCTTGCACGGTAAGCTATTCCAGATGGTCAAGTTTCGCACCATGACCGACGCGCGCGGGCCGGGGGGGCAGTTGCTCTCGGATGCGGAGCGTCTGACGCCTTTTGGTCGTTTCCTTCGTGCTACTAGTCTGGACGAGCTCCCCGAACTATGGAACGTACTCAAGGGTGATATGAGTCTGGTAGGCCCGCGCCCGCTACTCATGGACTACTTGCCTCTGTACACGCCAGAGCAAGCGCGCCGCCACGAGGTTCGTCCCGGTATTACGGGTTGGGCGCAGATCAATGGCCGGAACGCGCTGTCCTGGGAGCAGAAATTCGTCTTGGATACCTGGTATGTAGACCATCGTACGTTTTGGCTGGACCTGAAGATCCTGGCCTTGACAGTAAAGAAGGTGCTGGTGCGAGACGGGATCAGCGCCACCGGCGAAGCCACCATGACGCGGTTCACCGGTGTTCCGGCCAACGAACAAAAGGAGTAAGCGATGAGGTTGATTGGAATCTATGGCGCGAGCGGATTCGGGCGGGAAGTCATGCCCGTGGCGCGCGCGCAATTGACGGCTGCCGGAGCCGGACCGTTTGAGCTGGTGTTCGTGGACGATGGGAAGAACGAGCCGCTAAGCAATGGGCATCGGGTCCTGTCGTATGCGCAGTTTCTGGAGGCACCCGCGGCCAGAAAGCAGCTTGGCTTCGCGATCGCAGACAGCCAGGTACGCGAACGGCTGGCATTGCGCGCGGAGCAGGACGGCGTTGGTCACATCGACATACTTGCATCCAACGCTGTGATGCTGGATGACGTCAGCATCGGCGCTGGTGCGGTGATCTGTCCGTTCGTCACCCTGACAAGCAACATCCGGATCGGCAAGCAATTTCACGCCAATCTCTATGCGTATGTGGCCCACGATTGCGTCATCGGTGATTACGTGACCTTCGCGCCCGGAGTCAAGTGCAATGGCAACGTGCTGATTGAAGATCACGCCTATATCGGAACCGGTGCGGTACTCAAGCAGGGCAAGCCGGGCAAGCCGCTGGTAATTGGCCGTGGCGCGGTGGTTGGCATGGGCGCCGTAGTAACGCGCGATGTGCCCGCTGGCGCGACGGTAGTGGGAAATCCTGCGCGTCCGATGGTCAAGTGAGAGAGGAACCGAAATGCTGAATACCGGATTTTCACCTTGGCCGAGTTTCTCGGCCGAAGAGATGGCGAGCGTGCAAGACGTGCTGGCGTCCAACAAAGTCAACTACTGGACCGGCACCGAATGCCGTGAATTCGAACGCGAATTCGCTGCCTGGGTGGGCGTGGAACATGCCGTCGCATTAGCCAACGGCACCCTGGCCCTAGACGTGGCCCTGAAGGCGCTGGATATCGGCCCTGGTCACGAAGTGGTGGTCACCTCCCGTACCTTCCTGGCATCCGTGTCCAGTATCGTTCTGGCCGGTGCCACCCCAGTCTTCGCCGACGTGGACCGCGACGACCAGAACATCACCGCCGAGACCGTGCGGGCGGTCCTGAGCCCGCGCACCAAAGCCATCATCTGCGTGCACCTTGCGGGCTGGCCCTGCGATATGGATCCCATCATGGCGCTGGCCAAGGAGCATGGTCTTGCGGTGATCGAAGATTGTGCCCAGGCGCATGGGGCGTTCTACAAAGGGCGCGCTGTCGGCTCAATCGGCCATGTCAGCGCCTGGTCCTTCTGCCAGGACAAGATCATGACGACTGGCGGCGAAGGCGGCATGGTGACGACGAACGACCGTGATCTGTGGGCGCGCATGTGGGCTTACAAGGATCATGGCAAGAGCTACGAGGCAGTCTACGAGCGGGAGCATCCGCCGGGCTTCCGCTGGTTGCATGAGTCCTTTGGCACCAATTGGCGCATGCTGGAGATCCAGGCGGCTATTGGCCGTATTCAACTGAAGCGCATGGCGGACTGGACCGCACGGCGTACGGCGAACGCCATGACGCTGGCTGAGGCACTGAAGCCGTGCAAGGCGCTAAGGGTTCCGTTGCCGCCGGCAGGCGTGGAACATGGCTGGTACAAGTTCTATGCGTTCGTGCAACCCGAGTCATTGGCCGAGGGCTGGGATCGGGACCGGATCATGGCAGAGATCAACGCAGCGGGGGTGCCTTGCTATTCGGGTTCCTGCTCCGAGGTGTATCTGGAGAAGGCGTTCGATGGTACGGGATGGCGTCCGGCGGAGCGTTTGCCGGTGGCGAAGGAACTGGGCGAGACCAGCTTGCTGTTCCTGGTGCATCCGACTTTGACCGAGGCAGAGATTGCGCGGACGGCGCAGGTGGCGCGCGCGGTGGTGGAGCGGGCTACGCGTGGTTGAGAGGTTCGGGCGTGTGAAGGCGGGAAGGGCGTGTGTGGCTTGCCCGAACGGGCGGGCGCCTGGTGATGCGGGCGCCCGGTCATGACGCTGTGGGCACATGTCATTCCGTTCGGCGATAGCACGTGGACTTTGCCACTTGCCGTGTCTATCGCTGTTGCCTTGCTGCTCGGTGGGGATCGGGCACGCGCCATCCGTTGGCTGGCATGTTTTGGCGCCGGCATCGCTTTGATTGTTGCCGGCAAGCTGGCGTTCGATCTGGGCGGCTGGTGTTTGCCATCAATCGGCTTCTACAGCATCAGCGGCCATGCGATGCAGACCACGGCAATCTATCCGCTGCTGTTCATGATGCTCTTTTCCGCCGTCGGGCCTCAAGCCGCGCGATGGGGATTCCTGCTGGGGTTGGCGGCGTCGATGTTCATGGCGGTAACGCTGCTGGCCGGCAACTATCACACGCTGTCGGAAACACTGGCTGGCATGGCGGTCGGCGCGATGGTCGTTTGCACGTATCTGCGCTGGCAGCCGAGCTTGCGCCCGGCGCACCTGTCCTTGCTCGTCGCGTTGCCGGTTGCCGTGGTGCTGCTGGTCGATATGCATGGCACAGTCAACCCGACCAAGGCGGCGCTCTGGCAGCGCGCGGCGGTCTGGCTCGGTGCTACCGAGCAATATACGCGGCAGATCTATACGGATCCGGTCAGCGGCACGCGGCGGGTATCTGTGCGGCTGCGCAGGCTTTCTTAAACTCCGGGCGCGTTACTGCTGACCCGCGCGGGCGGCGTCCCTTTGCATCGACGTGTCCGCGATCCCAGTTTTGCGCAACGGTGGGGCCATTCGCGCTATACTCCACCGGTCGTCGAAACAGCGATGACCGGGATTGGCGTCCCGAAGTACAGGCGGACAAGCCGCCAAGTTGCGGCTTTTTTCACGTCCGTTGAGCACGGCATTGCCTCCTATGGGCGGGCCGTGTGGGGGGCCGAAAGGCCCGCCAGATCCTGTACCTGGTACGCCAACCCGCACGGTTCCGCCCCCCCGATTGGCGTCGGGGAGCGGTTCAATAACCGTTGTACAGGAGGTCTCTCATGGCGAATCTCGCCCCTAGTGCTCGTTCGTGCATTTTCCGCATTTCCCTTCGCGCAAGTCCACCCATCACCTTGCCTCACCGCACGCCCGAATGTAGTCGTGGCGATGTGCCGCGCGTTGTTGTCGTGCATTCATGGTTCGCAAGCCAGGTTCATCAGCAAGCACAAGGCCGCGGCCATGCATGAAGTCACACGATATGGTGTTACCGCATGCCGGTCGGGGCGTAACACGTCTCTTACAACCTGCGCCAAACTCGAATCCCCCGCCGAACTCGCCGCCGCCAAAGCCGCGCACCTCCACGCCTTGTTGCTCATGACACATGGCAACTGCCTTGAGCGATTCGTCAGCATGGATGCGAACATTCAGGAGAGCCTGCTCTCCCTGGCGGCGGATCTTGCATTGCAGATTTCGGCACTGAGTGAACTGGCGCTTGTGGACGTGCAGGATCAATCCGCTTCTGTTTGACAGCCACCACCTATTTGGGTGAATAGCGTATGCGGATCGGCCTCGCGGGGTTCCCGGACCTTCCTCGAGGCCGTACGCTGCATTTTGTTGCGCATCCACAGCGCATCGCCAGATCCGGGCGGTGCATCTTGACCTGGCTTGCTCCACCTCGGTGCGAAGGAGATCGGGCCGCGCCATGCCGCTGTTCGTGCGGACGCCTGTGCCGGATTTGTCTTTAATGTATCCGGGCCGATACCCAGGATTAGAGCGTCAGGCCGCCAAAAAGTGAGACGCACGGTCAAGTCCCTCCGGCCGGGGGGATTATCCTGCGTGCGGATTTTGCTTCGCGCGCCTGGTGCCGCAGCCGCCGAAGGCCGTGACTGGTTCTGCCTCTGGTTGAGTTGTGTCGGGCTTCCGTGCGGGGAACGGGCGAAGGAGCAAAGCCGTTTAGCCCCTGCCACAACCGCCAGCCCCTGCCGGACCTATGGAAATTCATCAAAGTGCATTTACCCGCGAGCAGTTCGATGCCTATTTCGCGTCGTATGCGGGCATGGAAGGGGGGAACCCCGCGGCCGCCGTATGGTTTTGCGAGTTCTCGCCCGGGGGCGTCGGAACGCCGCTGAGCGATTCGCTGCGGCCTTTGGCGCAGCCTCATGCATGGGACGAGGCATTTCGCCGCCGGCACCGGGAGGATATGGCGCGCTGGCAGACGCATCAGCGCATTGCCCGCATCATGGCGGCGGCACGCGAGAAGATTCGCTACGGGCGCTCCGAAGGGGGCGACTGGCGGCATTACCTGGAGGAAATGCTCTACCGGCCATGCGGCTGGGAGTTCAAGCTGAACCTCTTTCCCCTTGCCATCCGGCCGGAAGGCAGGCTCCCCTGGTCCAAGCTTTATCAGGGCCAGCCGGAGCTGAATCCCAAGCAGCGTTATTTCGATCTGTGCCGGGACGGAGGGCGGTTCCGGTTCATCGGCGGCTTGTGCCGCCGGATGCGTCCCAAGGTGGTGGTGTGCCTGGGCGAGCGCCATGCCGACGATTATCTGAAGGCCTTCGGCATGCAGGGGATTCCGGCAGTCGAGCACGTGCTCAAGCCGGCCGACCAGGCCAGGACCCTGCAAGTTTATATGCGGCAGGGCACCACGCTGATCGTCTGCCCGGCCGTTGCCGGTAGCGCGGGGCTAAGCTCCGATGTTTTGCTCAACGCCCTGGGGTGCTTTATCAGCCACTGGCTGACGCACGAGGACTTTGCGGAGCGTGCCGATATGGATGGGCTGGACGCGCGCGGCGACATGACGCCAGCGCCTGCGCCTGCGTCATGGTCCGCGGTACGCGCTGTCGTTGGCGCTCCGCTCATGGCTTGTCAGATGTCGGCGTAGCCAGCGTTCGTAGTCCTGGCCCTGTACCTTGAGGGCGGCGCGCATCAGCGCTTCGCGGCGCGGGCTGGCGGCCTCGATACGCAGGTCGCTCGGCGACATGCCATAGGCGCGCCGAAACGCGCGCGTGAAATCCGATGCGCTGGAGAAGCCCAGCCCGTAAGCAATCTCGATCACCGGCAGATTGGGAAACCGCACCAGTTCCGACGCCGCCGCGCGCAGCTTGCGCTTGCGGATGTACGCGTGTACGCCGCCTTCGTGCTCGAACAGCCGATACAGCGAGGGCCGGGAAATGTTCATCGCCGCCAGCAAGCCGGTGGGCGATATATCCGGCTGGTGGGCGCTGTGGTCAATCAGGCGGCGCGCTCGCGCGAGCATGGCGTTGCGGGTGGCGGAACGCGCGTCGCCTTCCAGCCGCGCGGCTTGGCGGAAGGCGGCCACGAGCAGATGGATGGCTTCGCGCAAGGCCGGTGCGGCCTGCTCCGGTGTCATGTGCGGGAGTTCGCCGGCCAGCACGGTCACGTGCTCGACCGCGAGCATCGTCATTGGCGTGTTGGTCTCCACAATGCTGCCGTGCGCCGACTCGGCATCGGGAAAGATGGCGTCCATCAGCGGGCGCGGCACAAAGAACGAGAGGGCGTGCGAGGGGTCGCGCACCATGCGCGCGGGCTGGCCCAGATCCGTCAGCAGGATGCCGCCGTGGCGCGGCGTGGGATTGCGCCGCCGGCCTTCGACCAGGCCCGCATTGCCGCCGATAAACACCTGGAATACATAGTGCCGCATGGCGTCGGTGGAGATCCGCGCCACGGTACGGTTCAGGTTGACGCCGTCGCAGCGGCAGTCGGTGAAGACCATGTCCTCGACCAGGTACCTGTCGATCGCCGCCGCGAAGGGGCGGGCGACTTGTTCTTTCGTCAGGTCCAGGTCGATGACATGGCCCACGCGATCGCGCCAGGCCAGGATCTGGCCGGCGGATGACCGGGTCCCGGTTGCGGTGCCGGCTTCAAAGCGGGTATGTGATATACCGGCGGCGGGCTCTGGCGGCGGTTGCGGCTGGGCAAGTCTGTACGCAGTCATGGCATTGGAGTTGCAGCCTGGTCATCAGGCTGCGGGGCGATCCAATGTACAGGAAACCGCCGAACTCCGTACAAACTCGCTTGCGCGAGGTCAGCCCGCCTTGGCCTGCTTGGCGTTCAGTTCCGCGAAATCCGCCAGCACCTCCTCCGGCCCGCGCACACGGGCGCCGAAGGGGAAGGGCAGCAGTACGCGCGGACGCGGCGCCTTGCTTCTCTTGCCATCCAGGGAGCTGTAGGGCGCGTACTCCGGCACGATCGCTTGTACCAGGCTCTGGATCTTGAGCGGATCGCGCGTGTCGCAGGCGGCGAACAGGGCGGCCAGCAGATCGTGCAGCGTCGCCTCTTCGGTGGAGTGCTCTTTTGCACACATGATGCGTTCGTGCGAACTGGGGATGACGCCCTCGCCAATCAGCAGTTCTTCATAGAGTTTCTCGCCGGGGCGCAGGCCCACCACCTTGATCTCGATATCGCCTTCGGGGTTGTCCCTGCTCTTCTCCTGCAGTCCGGACATATCGATCATGGTGCGTGCCAGGTCCACGATGCGTACGGGGTCTCCCATGTCCAGCACGAACACCTCGCCGCCCTTGGCCATTGCGCCTGCCTGGATCACCAGTTGCGCCGCCTCGGGGATCAGCATGAAGTAGCGGACCACGTCGGCGTGGGTGATCGTGATCGGCCCGCCGGATTCGATTTGCCGGCGGAACAGTGGCACGACCGAGCCGGATGAACCCAGCACGTTGCCAAAGCGCACCATCGAGAAGGTGGTGCGGGTGCGCGGACGCGCGGCGGCGGCCTGGAAGACCAGTTCAGCCATGCGCTTGCTCGCGCCCATGACGTTGGTCGGGCGTACCGCCTTGTCGGTCGAGACCAGGACGCAAGTCTCCACGCCGTACATGTGGGCGATATCGGCGACGGTCAGCGAACCCAGCACATTGTTGCGGATGCCTTCCGGCATGTTCGACTCGACCAGCGGCACGTGCTTGTACGCGGCGGCGTGGTAGATGGTATCGACACGGGTCTGGCGTACCGCGGCCGTGACGGCCTCGGGATCGCACACCGAGCCGATGCGCGCCGATATGTCCAGCCCCGGAAAGAGTTGCCGCAATTCCTGTTCGATCGTGTACAGCGCGTACTCGGAGTGTTCGAACAGGACCAGCTTGCGCGGTTCCTGCGTGGCGATCTGCCTGCACAGTTCGCTGCCGATCGAGCCGCCGGCTCCCGTCACCATCACCACCTTGTTGCGCGTGCACTTGGCAAACAGGCTTTTGTTGGGAGGCACCGGCTCGCGGCCAAGCAGATCCTCGATACGGATTTCGCGGATGGATTGCGTGGTGATCTTGCCATCCACCAGCTCCAGCAGCGTGGGCAGGGTGCGCACTTCCACTGCCTGGGTGCGCAGGCTTTCCACCACTTCACGGCGGCGCTCGGGCGAAGCCGACGGAATGGCCAGCACGACTTCGTCGATATTCAGCCGGCCCAGCTGTTCGGTCAGCCGCTTGGCGTCATAGACGGGCAGGCCGGCCACGATCTTGTTGTTCAGCGTGATGTCGTGATCGAAGAAGCAAAGCACCTGGTGATCGGGGCTGGCACGCATTGCAAGGGCAAGCTGGAAGCCAGCCTCGCCGGCGCCGAAGATCGCAAGGCGCGCCACCTTGCTGCGGTTCTTGCGGTAATGCGAGGTGCGCAGCAGCGCGCGTGCCAGGAAGCGTGAGATGACGACATAGGCAAACGCGATAAACCAGTAAATCAGCAAACCGGTGCGCGGCAAGTAGTCGTCCTGAAGCAGCAGGGACACAAGATAAGTCAGTCCGATCAGCGCGGCCAGGCTGATGCCGGACATCCACAAGACCTTGAGATCGATGAATCGCAGCACGGTGCGGTAGAGCCCACTCAGGTAGAACACCGGGATGGTGAGCAGCGCGATCGCCAGCGGTGGCAACGCGCCGTATTGATTCAGCAGGTCGGCGTCTCCCTTGCGCAGGAGCAGCGCAAGCGAGAAGCACAGCGGCAGCATCATGATATCTGCCGTCACCATTAGAACGACTTTGCCACGGCGCGGTAGAGCGAGTAGCCATTGAGTAAGCGCGGATGTCATTTGCGTATCCACTTTGCGAATCCGGCACCGGTGATCCAGGTGCGGTAAATGATGACTGCCTGGCCTGCAGCAGGACGAGAAAAAAAGGGAATGCCATGTGAGACGAGCCGATGCTGGCTGGCTTCCCGGCAGGCTTCCTTCATCTTGCGAGTGGTGCGAATAGTGCGGTGCAGCGGTAGCTACCGGTACCCTGCGGGAGAAGGGAAACCGAGGGATGGGGGTGGCCTGCGTTGCGACGGCCGCGCGCAAGCGAACTACGGATTGCCGGCGCGCACTGATCCATTTGGAAAAGATATCGCAATTCCGATTGCCGGCTTTAAACGAGTTTTAGCTAATCTGGTGCGCGATTTGTATTCTAAAAAGGCGCGGAGGCGTGCGGTCTCGCATGAATTTGCTTGCAGACCGCATTTTGTCATCGGCGATTCACATTCCATGCCACGGGTACGGAAAGCCGTCATGAAGACGGCAGGGCATCGGATAGCGCATCGTCTCGCGCGATGGGTACCCTTCGTAAGAAGGGAAAGAAGACTACCGAGAATCCCTCCAAAGGGGGGAGCGGACAGGTCAAATCTCGCGCAAAATCTCGCTCCGCCTAGTAAGTGTTTCGCGCAAACGAGATCAGGCTCCTTGGAACGGCATCGGGAACATCGCGGGTTTCACAATATGTGTTCCCGAAAGCCATATCCAAAAGCAATGCACTGATCCGGACTGGTTGTGGGCAGGTCAAATCCGTCGAAGCCTGGCGTTGGCATTGTGCCGGCCGGCATCCGAGACGAAGGGGGAAGGTGCGCGAAAGCGCCAGCGGTCATTGCGTTCCCCCTTCAGTGGAGTGGGTTGTCTCCATCGTTCTATTAGAGAGTTGCCGATGCATCCGAGGCGTCTCACGCCCGTCACGTCGTACAGGTAAGTTTGCCTCGGTGCGTGGGCATCTTTAATTCCACCAAGCGGTAGGGGCATGGAAATAGAACAAAAAGCAGTATTCACGCGTGAGCAACTGGATGCGTATTTCGCGTCTTACGTTGGAATGGAAGGGGGGAATCCGGCGGGGGCCGTCTGGTTTTGCGACAGTACGCCGCATCCCTGGACCGAATCGCTGGTGGCGCCGCTGGAGCCGCGCACGCAACCGGGCGCCTGGGATCACGCATACCGCGACCGGCACCGGGACAGCATGGAGCGCTGGCAGTCGCATCAGAAGATCGCAAGGATCATGGCGGCGGCGCGGGCGCAGACGTTCTCCTGCTCCCAGGATGAATGCGACTGGAAACTTTACTTCGATCAACATCTCTATGCACCGAAAGGCGCGGAATTCAAGCTCAGCCTGTTCCCCCTGCCGGCGCACCTGATTGGCCAGACGCCGTGGTCAAAGGCATTTCGCGGGCAACCGGCGCTTGTGCCCAAGCAGCGTTATGTCGATCTTTGTCGCGATGGCAATCGCTTCCGCTTTATCGAAGGCATTCGCCGGCAATGGAAGCCCAAAGTGGTGGTGTGCCTGGGCGAGCGGCACTTCGGCGATTTCGTGCACGCGTTCGGCCTGGAGAGTGCGCGGACTGGCAGTTATGTCCTGCAACCCGCCGACCTGGCGAAGACGCTGCGTGTGCTGGATCACGACGGTACCACCTGGATCGTGTGTCCCGCACTGGCGGGCGCGACCGGACTGACTTCCGATGTCCTGCTGGAGGCAATGGGCCGGTATATCGCACGCTGGCTTGTACGGGAGGACTTTTCCATTCTCCATTAGCGGCATCGGCCTCATCGGGCATTACGGACATTCCGGGCATTCCGGCGCGTTCGTCGTACTCGTCGAAACAACACCGGGACATGCGCGGCAGCGTTGTCAACGGCCGCGCGGGGTTGCCGGCCTTGCGTTCCCACACGCAAGTCCGCCCTTTCCCCCGCCAAGTAGGGGTGACACGGTAGTGGCGATTGTTTATCTAGTTGGGCTGGCAAAGGTAATGGCGAAGTAGTCATGCCGATTGCAGTTGCAAGAGCCAGCAAGGGTATCCATGAGAGGCGACGAGCCGGGGCGGCGAAGGGCACCACAGGCGGTGCGCTGCCCTGGCGCGGTTCGGGATCCATAGACGACGTATTGAAGTAATGACGTAGTGATTTCAGGAGCGAGAAGAGTGCAAACCAATATCAGGAATATCTTTACCCTCGGCCTTACGGCTTCCGCGGTAGCGACGCTGGTGGCCTGCGGCGGGGGCTCGGATTCACCGGCGCCCACGCCAACGCCCACGCCGGCCGCTGTGCAAGGCAAGGCGGTCGACTTCTACCTGGCGCAGGCCACGGTGACTTTTCTTGATTGCAGCAACAAGACGGTGACAACCAAGGCGAACGGGGATTTCACGTTCCCGGATGGTTGCACAACCAGCGCTCTCAAGGTTACGGGCGGTACCGACATCGGCACCAATCAGCCTTTCACCGGCGTGCTGCAGGCGCCGGCCGTGGCCTACAAGGCGGGTGTGACGCCCGTGGTCACGCCGCTGACGACCCTGGTCGCGCAACTGGGCTCCGCCCAGGCAGCGGCACTCGCAACCAAGCTTGGCCTGCAAGGCAAGGACCTGGCCACGCTGGACCCGATGCAGGACGCTGCCGTTCTCAAGGCGGCTGTGGTGGTACAGCAACTGGTGGATCAGGTCAGCAAGGCGCTCGCCGGCTTGTCCAAGAGCACGGGCGGCACGTTGACGGCGGAAGCTGCCGCGGCGGCAGCCGCCAGCGCCGTGGCCAGCGCGGTGAATGCCGGCTCCGGTACCGCCGACCTGACCAGCGGCACACTGGTCTCCACGGTCATCACGTCGGCCGTGCAGAATGCCAAGGCAGGCTTCCCGGCCAGCGTGCAGTCCAATATCGCCGCAGTGGCGGCAAACGTGGCCGCGCTGACCGGCCCGGTCGTGACCAGCCAGGTCGCCAACGTGAGCGCGGCCCTTGGCACCATCGTGCTGGGCGCTGATCCGGCAGCCACGCTGGCTGCCTTGCAGCAAGGCGGTTCGGTCAACGCGGTGGTGGACAGCGCCAAGTCGACGACGAGCAATGCGCTGGTGGCGGCGGTGACGCCGGCCGCGCTGGCCGACTCGACGCTGACGACCAAGCTGGGCGCGCTCGGCGGTGCCGTGGCAACCGGCAACGCGGGTGCGATCCAGACCGCTGCCGGCAACCTCGGTGGCAGTGTCGATTCGGGCGCCATCAATACTGTGGCAGATAGCGTCAAGCCGACCAACTTTATCCAGTTGGCTAGCCTGAACATCAACAGCCAGCTGTTCCCGATCGGCGATACGGTGACGGTGACGGGCGGCACGCTGAATGCCATCAAGGTGGCGGTCTCGCAGAGCGGCAACGCGTTCGCCGGTGGCGCTGCGGAAGTGCGTGCGGGCTTGAGCTACACGTACAACGGCAACCAGGTCGACGTGATCATCGAGAAGGTGGCGCTGACCTTCAACGGTTCGACGCTGACGGCGGCCCAGGTGCCTGCCGGCACCAACTACTCGTTCCGCATTGCCGGCACGGTTGCGGCCAGCGCGAACCTGAGCAACGGTGCTGCCGATAATCTGTTCGACAACGCCAACGGCGGCTCGTTGAACCTGCCGTTCAACGTCTTCCTTGCCAAGCTGAGGACCGCGGGGGCACTGAGCGCAACGCAGGTCGACGCGCTCACGCCGAAGTCGACCGCTACCTTCCCCGTGACGTTCGCGGTGTCGGGCCAGGGCGGCAAGGCAATCAGCGTCGGCGCGCTGGTCAACGGCAGCGCGCAGAAGACGTCGGCGCAGACGGTGGAAACTGCCTCGGCAAAGGTCAGCGGCAACGGCATCAAGACCACGGTGACGCTGAATCCCTGATTGGTTGGCAGTCAGGCCCTCCCTGTACTCCCTGTAGTACGGGGAGGGCTGCCCGGTCATTCGTCACGCGCGCCAGCAGGCGCGATGGCGGGTGACCGGCTTCTTTTTTGTGTGTAGTTTGCCGGACCACGACCCGGCCAACGCCGTGGATGAGGTCCGCCCCTGGCCTCGGAGTCTCCCTATGCTGTTGTATCGCACGCGCCGGCTCGGCAATGCCGGCGCATTGATGCTGGGCTTGTCATGCGCTGGCGTTGCCAATGCGGCACCCGACGATGTGTTCTTGCTGGCCGAACCCACCACGGGCGAGTTCACCGCATTTCGCGCGGAGGCCAGTTATGACATGGTCAACAATGCCATGGACATCTTCAACAGCCATGGCGGCGCGCCGGACAATGCCGGCAATTACCGCGGCGGCAAGCTGATGCTGGGCTACAAGTTCTCGCCGAAATGGTCGGGCTCCGCCACGTACTGGCGCCGCGGCATCGACTACGGGCCGGACAACAACCAGATCGACAGCTGGATGCTGGCCTTGCACTACGACCCGCTGGCCGAGCCCGGCGCGCGCGACCGCCTGCTGGTGCGCTTCTCGCTATGGGGCGACCGCGCGGGTAGCCTGACCCGTTCTTCCGCCCTGAAGGTCAGGAATGCCACGTTCAACAGCGTCACGGTCAACGATGCCAATGACATCCAGGGCCAGGCGGATGTGATCTTCTCCGGTGACCTGACCGAGCGCAACAAACTGACGGGGTTTATCGGCCTGGGCGTCAGCCGTGTGACCATCGGCGGGCTCAATACGCGGTTGCAGCAGGGTGGGTGCAATTTCAACGTGGGCATCAACTCCGACAATGTCGCCACCGGCAGCCTGGCCGCGCCTTGCCGCGTTGGCAACGTCAACCTGCAGTCCGCGAGTTTCTCGACCGACGCCGGGCAATACGGGCTCAATATCAATGACGATTTCAACTACACCGCCGGCTACCTGAACCTGGGCGGCTCGTGGCGCTGGAAGTACGAGAATTTCACTGCCAGGCTGGGCTACCAGTTCCAGTACCTGCTGCGCAGCAACGTCGATAGCCGTGCCAGCGCGTACGGCAATTCCCCGATCAAGTCGAATCACACGCTGGGGCTGGAGTTGTCGTATGCGGTGGTGAAGAACGTCGAAGTATTCCTGCGCGGGCAGGGCTCGCTGCACAACTTCGTGGGCACCATTCCGTTTCTCTACAATGCTGCCACGGCAGGCAAGATGGACCGCTATTACGGCTACGGCTCGATTGGCATCCGCTTCTCGGGTTTTTAGGGCAAGGCTCGCGGAATTCGGAATTCGGAATTCGGGTTTTGGGGCGCGGCCGGGATTGAAGGTGCGGGATGACCGGCGTGCGCGCCATGCGCGGCCGATGAGGTGAATGGCAACGGGACTGGAGGAATACGGCCTGACCCGGAAAAAGAAGGGTGTAGGTGCAGGGCGCCCCTACACCCCTTGAGTGGTTCAGCAAGGGGTCAGTCTTGCTGGAATGAATTGTCTTATGGGTTGTATTAGGTAAGTACCCTGCCTTGGTAGGTGGTCCTACTTCGGAGGGGAACCGGAGTCTGCCATAGCCGGCCGGGCACTGAAAGAATAGGGCCGGCTGTGCATAAGGGACGGCCTTCAGGTTTGCTGTAGATTAAAATCGCCGTTGGCGGAGCCGATAGCGTTGCCGGGCGGTATGACGTTGTCGCGATGCGGCGTGTTCGCTTGCGTTTCCCAGGTGACGAGTGTGCAGTCGTGCCCGACTGTCAAAGGGCCTTCCAGGAGATTAGATTGCATTACGCGTTTATCAGGGGCAAGGTGTCTGCCCGCCAGGCGGCCTCGCATCCGGACGTGGCCAGCGCCGGGCCGGAGGGCGAGGGCCATGCCGCGGCCGCGCGTATGGCGCGGCTGCGGCGGTTGATGGCGCGGCCATGGGGCGCCACGGATCGCAGCCTGGATAGCGAGGAATTGCTTGTGCTCACCAGGGCAGACCTGATCGGCGCCATTGAGCTGGGGCATATCTACCCGGTGTTCCAGCCGCAGATCAGTGCGCAGCATGGCGGCATCGTCGCGCTGGAAGTGCTGGCGCGCTGGTCCGACAAAGGCCGGCATCATGCGCCGGAGACGTTTATCGGCAGTATCACCAGCCATGGCATGGAAACCCTGCTGCTGGATCATTTCCTGGGTGCTTGCGGGCGCGTGCAGACGCGTTTTCCCCGCTACGCGGGCCGCTTCGCCCTTAACGTCAACCCGAGGACAGCGGCCGCGGCGGGGTTCGTCCAGGGCTTTGTGCACGCCTGCATCTCGCATGGACTGGATGTTTCGCGGGTGGTGCTCGAACTGACCGAACAGACCCGGATCTCCCGCGAGGGCGAGGCTCGCCTGCTGGAGAACCTCAACGCGCTCTCGGCGCGCGGCATGGTGATCTCGCAGGACGATTTCGGTTCCGGCTACGCGTCGCTGCAAGCCCTTGGCCTGCTGCCTTTCGCGCAGGTCAAGGTCGACAAGACCTTGTTGCACCGGGCGCGGCATGCCGAACGCGCCAGGCGGCTGTTCTCTTCGTCGATGGACCTGGCACGCTCGCTGGAGCTGCAGACCGTGGCCGAAGGCGTGGAGAGTCCGGACGATGTGGTGCTGGCAAGATCGCTCGGAGCGGACTTGCTGCAGGGATATGCCATTTCGCCGCCGGTGCCTTTCGAGAGGCTGGTGCTTTGAGCGTGCCGCCGGGCGACGGGGTGCCCCTGCGCCCCGTAGAGCCTTGCATGGCCTTGCGTTGACTACCGTTATATACATCGCTATATTTCGGTAATTGGGCAATGGCCGGCCACCGCCCGGCTACCGCATGGCTACTGCATGGCCACCGCCAGAGCCAGCATGGCTGGCGTGTCCAACTCCACAAGGCATTGCCGTGAACCAGTCGTTGCTGATCCTTGATGCGTTTTCGCTGACCCCTGGCGAGCCGGCATGCCGCGCGCTGGCCGGCGTGCTGGAAAGCGCCAACGCCGGCAGGCTGCCCCGGTTCGCGCAGTGGCTCGGCCTGGCTGAACCCGAGTTCTGGCAAATGCTCGATCATTGCTTCCCCGGCGCCAGGGCGGCGGGGTGGGCGCCCGAGTCGGCGCCTGTCGATGCCGCCGCGCTGCCTTGCGAGTTTGCCGACCTGGTGGAGATGCTGGTCTCCTCGGGCGATCCGGCACGCACGGAAACGCGCTGGGCCGCCCATGCGCTGGCCAGCGGCTGCTTTGGCGGGTCCCATCTCTGGCACGACATGGGCCTGGCCGGCAGGCAAGACGTTTCGCGCTTGCTGCAGGACTACTTTCCCTCGCTCCATGCAGCCAACACCACGGACATGAAGTGGAAGAAATTCTTCTACCACGAGCTATGTCTGCGGCTGGACCTGCATCCCTGTCCTGAACCGGCTTGCGCCGGCTGCGACAATTACGCCGCCTGCCACGGCGCCGAGACGGTGATCGGCTGGCATTAGGCAGGCACGCGCCCACGGCGGTGCTTTCATGCTGGTACTACATGCGGGTACTACATGCGGGTGCGGGTGGCCGCAAGCAAAATGCTGGTTTGCTCCCCTCTCCCATGAAATGGGAGAGCAACCGGGGACAGGGGAGCTACGGCAGTGCTGCAACCAGCCCGGCGACGAATCGACCCACACGAAAGCCGGATGCACTCAAAAAACCGCAAAATCTGCAAGGCTCCCTCCGGTACATTGCGCGCCATGGAGACCACATGAAGCCCGAAACCCGAAACCAGTACGCCCAGCGCCTGGACCCCGTCCTGCGCTGGCTGGCAAGCCATCCCGACGCCGACCCGGACCTGTACCGGCTGGCGGACCTGGCCTGCCTGTCCCCGTATCACTTCCATCGCGTCTATCGCGCGATGATGGGAGAAACGGTGAACGCCACGGTGCAACGCATCCGCATGCACCGTGCGGCCGTTGCGCTGGCGGGTACGGAAGCTTCATTGCGTGATGTGGCGCTGCGTGCCGGATATGAGTCGGACGCGGCGTTCATCCGGGCATTTGGCGCGAACTTCGGCATGCCGCCGGGACGGTATCGCGCTGCCCGCTCCCGTCCCTTCGACCCTCAGGAGCTATCCATGTATCCCATCACGATCGAAACCTTCCCTGGCACCATTCTGGCCGCGCTGCCCCATCACGGCAGCTATCAGGAAATCGGCCCGGTGTTCACCCGCGCCTTCATGCTGGCGGCCAGCCGCGGCGTTGCCGGCCAGGAAACCGCCGGTTTCGGTGTGTACTTCGACGATCCCGAGCAGGTGCCGGTTGACCAATTGCGCTCCCTGGCCGGCGTGTCGGTTGCACCGGATGCGGACCTGGGAGAGGAACTGGTGCGCTTCGAAATCCCGGCGTGCCGTTGCGCGATACTGACTTACACGGGCCCCTACAACGAGATGAACAAGGCCTATAACTGGATGTTCTCGGAGTGGCTGCCGGGCAGCGGGGCGGTGCCGGCGGACTTTCCCATGTTCGAGCAATACGTGAACGATCCTCGCACCACGCCGCCCGCGCAGTTGCAGACCCGGATCTGC
This sequence comes from Cupriavidus sp. SK-3, assembly GCF_000611145.1. Taxonomy (NCBI): domain Bacteria; kingdom Pseudomonadati; phylum Pseudomonadota; class Betaproteobacteria; order Burkholderiales; family Burkholderiaceae; genus Cupriavidus; species Cupriavidus sp. SK-3. The sequence continues at coordinate 69,445 of NZ_JFJV02000256.1, forward strand.
ATGCCGGTGAAGTAAGCCGGCGCCGGCTCCACAAGGACTCGACATGGCGGGATGCCCGCCGACGCCGAACCCACAGGCTAGCCCGCATCCGCGCCTGTGGGACACCTTCCCCCGCGCTACAGCATCGCCGAATGCAGGTGATGCGGATCGTCCAGCGTATCCGCCACGATCTGCAGCGACTCTTCCATCTCATCGCGGTCGACCGGTCCGCCCAGGCAGAGGCGGATCGCGTCCGGCGGGTTTCCATCGGTAGAGAAGGCCGCGCTCGATACCGCGCCAATGCCGCGCGAGCGCAGGTGCAGCGCCAGCTCTGACGGACGCCAGCCGCCGTCCTGCGGTACCGGCAGCCAGAGATGGAAACCTTCGGGGTCGGCATCATAGGGCCGCCCGGCGAAGACCTCACGGGCCACCAGTTGCCGGGCCACGCTCTCGGCGCGAATGGCCTTGAGCATGTCTTCGGCCGTGCCATCCTTGATCCATGACGTGGCCAGCAAGGTGTTGAACGGGCTCGCCATGACGGTGGTGGCGCGCAGGGTGCCGGCCAGGCGCTGGGTCTGGCGCGCGGTGGGGCCGTTGATAAAGGCAATGCGCAATCCCGCGCCAAAGCACTTCGACAGGCCGGTGACGTAGTAGGTGAGTTCGGGCGCGAGCGTGGCCATGGCGTCGGGCGTGCGCTGCGGCAGCATGCCGTAGGCGTCGTCCTCGATGATCGGCACGCTGTAGCGCAGGGCGATATCCGCCAGGATCTCGCGCCGTCCTTGCGGCATGGTTCGGGTGCTGGGGTTCTGCAGCGTCGGGTTGCAGTACAGCGCGCTGGGCTTCTGCGTCTTGCACAGGGTTTCGAACGCCGGGCCAAGCGGCCCTTCCTCGTCGCTGGGCAGGGCCTGCAACTGCACGCCGAGTTGCGTGGCGATGGCCTTGATGCCGGGGTAGGCCAGCGTATCCAGGCAGATCGTCTGCCCGGGACGGGCCAGCAGCGATACCAGCGCCACCAGGGCGCTGTGGATGCCCGGGCAGATCAGCACGGTATCCGCGCGGCAGGCCGGCACATAGCGCTTGAGCCATTCCGTGGCCACGGCGCGGTCGGCCGGCGTGCCGCCGAAATCCTGGTAGCGCAGCAGGCTGTATGGATCGGTGGCACCCATCAGGCGCCCGGCCGACTCGCGCAGCCGCGCCGTCAGCACCGGCGGCTCGGGCGGCATGTTCATGGTCATCTCGGCACCGGTGCCCGCGCGCAGCGGCAACGCCGGGGCGCGCCCCCGCACAAACGTGCCGCTGCCGGCCTTGGCATCGATCAGCCCGCGCTTGCGCGCTTCCGCGTAGGCGCGCGCCACGGTGGTGTAGTTGAGCCGCAGCGCCTCGGCCAGGTCGCGCAGCGCCGGCAGCCGGTCGCGGGCCTGCAGGCGGCCGCTCGCCAGGTCTTCCTCGATCAGGTCGGGGATCATCAGGTAGGCGGGTTTGGCGCTCTCGGCGAGGCGTTTCAGCCAGTGGCTGGCAAGACCGGACAAGGTGGGCTCCAGGCGATTCATGCGGACAAGGTACCGAGGCATCAGGCTATCACATTGATCGCTTGATATGCCTGAAGTGATCGCATTTTTTAGTGCGCAATGATGGTGCGCGATTGCAGGATTGCACCGCTTCCGGGCGGCCGCGCGGCACTGGCGCGTTCCGCCTGAGTGCATGCCCCATATTGGCCTGTATCCGCCAATGCACAGCCGATCGCCCCCCGGTTCCGCGATCCGGAAAATCATCCATGCGATCAATGAGCGATTCCCTGCTTGATCGCTAATTGATCGCATGGATCGGCAGGGTAGATGGCATAGCCCGTGCTCATGGAGTGGTGTCGGCCCCCCGGCCGATCGATCGACTGAATACGCGAACGAAATGCGCGAACGATCGACAGACCCACCCACACCCTATGGAGCACAGCATGCCCGCAGTCAACAAACCGGCCCACAAGAAAGGCGATTTCCTGGTCGACTACGAAGAGAAGGTCTTCGAGGACGTGAAGGCGGAGCCGGGCGAGAAGGCGCTGGTCACCTTCCACACCGTCGCCTTCGAGGGCTCGATCGGCTTCGTCAACCTGCTGCAGGCCACGCGCCTGCAACGCAAGGGCTTCGAGACTTCCATCCTGCTGTACGGCCCGGGCGTCACGCTTGGCCTGCAACGCGGCTTTCCCACGCTGGGCGACGAGGCCTTTGCCGGCCATCTCAACTTCAACAAGCAGATCACCAAGTTCATGGAAGAGGGCGGCAAGGTCTACGCCTGCCGCTTCGCGCTGCAAGCGCTCTATGGCCACGGCGAAGCGTCGCTGATCGAAGGCATCCGCCCGATCAGCCCGCTCGACGTGCTGGACCTGAAGCTCATCCACCGCAAAGAGAACGCGCTGATCCTGGATACCTGGACGGTTTGAGAGACGGATAGAGACAGATAGAAACAGATATAGCTAGAAAAGGCGGGCACCACCATGTCACAGAAACGCATTGTGCGCGCGGCCGCGGTCCAGATTTCCCCGGACCTCGAGCACGGCGAAGGCACCCTCGGCAAAGTCTGCGAGGCCATCGACCGCGCCGCGCGGGAAGGCGTGCAGCTGATCGTCTTTCCGGAAACCTTCCTGCCGTACTACCCGTACTTTTCCTTCGTGCGGCCGCCCGTGCAATCCGGCAGCGACCATATGCGCCTGTACGAGCAGGCGGTGGTGGTGCCCGGCCCCGTCACCCATGCCGTGTCCGAGCGCGCGCGCCGGCACGGCATGGTGGTGGTGCTCGGCGTCAACGAGCGCGACCACGGCAGTCTTTACAACACGCAGCTCATCTTCGATACCGATGGCCGCCTGGTGCTCAAGCGCCGCAAGATCACGCCGACCTTCCATGAACGGATGATCTGGGGCCAGGGCGACGCTGCCGGCCTGAAAGTGGCCGATACCGCGATCGGCCGCGTGGGCGCGCTGGCCTGCTGGGAGCACTACAACCCGCTGGCCCGCTACGCGCTGATGACCCAGCACGAGGAAATCCACTGCAGCCAGTTCCCCGGCTCGCTGGTGGGTCCCATTTTTGCCGAGCAGATCGAAGTCACCATCCGCCATCACGCGCTGGAATCCGGCTGCTTCGTGGTGAATGCCACCGGCTGGCTGACCGACGAGCAGATCGCCTCCGTGACCACCGACCCCGGCCTGCAAAAGGCGCTGCGCGGGGGCTGCAACACCGCCATCGTGTCCCCGGAGGGCCAGCACCTGGCGCCGCCGCTGCGCGAGGGCGAGGGCATGGTGATCGCCGACCTGGATATGTCGCTTATCACCAAGCGCAAGCGAATGATGGATTCGGTGGGGCACTACGCCCGGCCGGAACTGCTCAGCCTCGCGATCAACGACCGGCCGGCGGCGACTGCCTCGCCCATGGCCGCCGCCTTCTCCAACTTCCACGGGAGCACCCAACATGAACTCCAGCGAGATGACGCCGGCCTCGAACCGGCTGTCGGTAACTGAACTTCGGACCGAGCTGCAATCGGTAGGGCTGCGCCTGCTGGACCCGGCGGCCGGTGCCGCCAGCCGGCGCGGCGGCGCGGGGCCGTCGGACCACAAGGCCGTGACCATCGACGGCGTGACCATCATGGTGCCGGTGCATACCAATACCGCGTGGCACTCGCCCTTCGTGGCGTCGTCGCCCGATGGCAAGGGCACCAGCGCGCTGATGCGCGGCACGATTCCGATTGCCAATATCAGCTTTCCGAAGGCGCCGCGCTTCTACGGCCTGCAGACGCTGGATGGCGTGCCTTACTCCCATATCGCCACGCTGCACAGCGCGGATGTACTGGCCACCACGGTGCTGCAGACCTGCATCCGCTACGAGAGCCGCCGCAAGACCTGCAAGTTCTGCGCGATCGGGCAATCGCTCGCGGCGGGGCGCACCATCGCGCGCAAGACACCGGAACAACTGGCCGAAGTGGCGCGCGCCGCGGTGCTGCTGGATGGCGTCAGGCATATGGTGCTGACCACCGGCACGCCGCCCACGCCGGACCGGGGCGCCGCCATTCTTTGTGAAAGCGCGTTTGCGATCAAGGCGGCCGTCGACCTGCCCATCCAGGCGCAATGCGAGCCGCCGGACGACGACCGCTGGTTCGACCGCATGAGGGCGTCCGGCATCGATACGCTAGGCATGCACCTGGAAGTGGTGACGCCGGCCCTGCGCGAACGCATCATGCCCGGCAAGGCCGCGGTGCCCGTCAGCCGCTATATGGAGGCGTTCAAGGCCGCGGTGGCCGTGTTCGGCCGGGGGCAGGTGAGCACATATATCCTCGCGGGGCTTGGCGACAGCGCGCAGACCATCCTGTCGATCTCGCGGGAACTGGTCGAGCTTGGCGTCTATCCCTTCGTGGTGCCCTTCGTGCCGATCACGGGCACGCCGCTGGAAGACCATCCGGCGCCGCCGCCTGAATTCATGAAGTCCATCCTGAAGCCGCTCGGCGCCATGATCGGCGCGGCGGGCATGCGCTCGGCGGATATCAAGGCGGGCTGCGGCAAGTGCGGCGCGTGTTCCTCGCTGTCTTCCTATGAAGAGGTGGCGGCATGAGCGACGACCTGTGCGTGGAGGTGCCTGCCGCGGCCACGTTCCGCATCCGCTGGGCCGGGGCGCAGTGGGAGGCGGAGCAGGCCATGGCGCTGCGCCGGGCGGTGTTCTGCCACGAGCAGGGCATCTTTGCCGGCGACGACCGCGACGAGACCGACGCGCGTGCGCAACTGCTGGTGGCGGTGAAGTGCGTGAAAGGCGTGAAGTGCGAGGGGGATGCGCCGGGGATGGTGGTCGGCACCGTGCGTATTCACGAGGATGAGCCTGGTGTCTGGTTTGGTTCCCGCCTTGCCGTGCACGCGGCGTATCGCAGCCACGGCAAGATCGGCGCCACGCTGATCAGGCTGGCGGTGAGCAGCGCGCACGGGCTTGGCTGCACGAAGTTTCTCGCGCATGTGCAGAGCCAGAACGTGCCGCTGTTCCGCCGTCTGCATTGGAACGTGCTGGCGGAGGAAACGTTGCTTGGCCGCCCGCACCACCTGATGCAGGCCGACCTGGACTACTACCCGGCTTGCCTGACGCCGCGCGTCGGCATGCAGGCAATGGGAAGGAGCGGGACATGAACGTCGCGCAGATCGTGGAAAGCCTGCGCGCCAGCCGCGGCTTCGGGCACAAGACCGATATCGCCGGGGTGCTGGCGTCGCTCGGCAGCGCGCTGCCGGGCGGGGTGCGCGATCTCGGCCAGGCCGTTGCCGTGGGTGACGACTGCGCCGCCATTGCGGACCATGACGGCTACCTGCTGTTCGCCATCGAGGGCATGGTCAGCGACTTCATCCATGCCAGGCCGTGGCTCGCGGGCTACAGCGCGGTGATGGTCAACGTCAGCGATATCTATGCGATGGGCGGCCGCCCGCTGGCGGTGGTGGACGCCATCTGGAGCGCGGGCGTGGCCGAAGCCGCCGAAGTGCTCAAGGGCATGGCGGCGGCTTCGGCCGCGTATGGCGTGCCCATCGTGGGTGGCCACAGCAACGCCCGCAGCGATCACGGCCAGCTTGCGGTGGCCATCGTCGGCCGGGCGCGCAGCCTGCTCTCCAGCTTCGCGGCGCGTCCAGGCGACCGGCTGCTGATGGCGGTCGACCTGCGCGGCGCCTTTGCCGAGCCGTATCCCTACTGGAATGCCTCCACCGGGGCGCCGGCCGGGCGGCTGAGGGCGGATTTGGAACTGCTGCCCGCGCTGGCCGAGGACGGCCTGTGCGCCGCGGCGAAAGACATCAGCATGGCCGGCACGCTGGGCACGGCGCTGATGCTGCTGGAGTGCTCCGGCGTTGGCGCCCGGATCGACCTGCACCGCATTCCGGCGCCGGCGGACGTGCCGCTGCCGCGCTGGCTGACGGCGTTCCCGAGCTATGGCTTCCTGCTGGCCGTGCGCGAGCAGGACGCGGAGCGCGTGAGCGAGCGATTCCGGGCGCGGGACATTGCCTGCGCGGAGATCGGCGTCATCGACGATTCGCGGCAGGTCTCGGTCAGCGGCGCTGACGAAACCGCGCTGTTGTGGGACTTCGCGCGCGATGCATTTATCGTCCCGCGGGCCGGTTGCCCGGCGCGGGACGCCACCCCCATCGATGCCTGAGGAGAGGCCATGCCAGTGACACATTTCCGGGTACGTTGGCCCGATCAGAGCGAGGTCACGTGTTATTCCCCGTCGTCGGTGGTCAGCGAATTCCTTGTCGCAGGGCAGGACTACGCGCTGGAGGAATTCATGCGGCTTGCCAGGCAGGCGCTGACGAGCGCTTCGGAGCGCGTCAGGGCGAAGTATGGCTATGCCTGCTCGTCCGCGATGGATCAGCTTGAACAGATCGAGAACACTGCAGCGCGTTTCGGCGCGCAGCCGGACGCCACGGTGCGCGTGCTTGGCTTCGGCCGCTAGCCCGCATCCGAAAGCCTTAACGCATCTCACAGCAATCAACGAAGGACGCATCATGTCTAACACCCGCAGCGAATCCCTGGCCACTTCCCCCAAACACTACAGCGTCATCGTGGTCGGCGGCGGCCAGGCCGGCCTGTCCATGAGCTACTACCTCAAGCAGGCCGGCATCGACCATCTCGTGATCGAGAAGCACACCGTCACCCACACCTGGCGCAGCCAGCGCTGGGATGCCTTTTGCCTGGTCACGCCGAACTGGCAGTGTGCCTTGCCGGGCTATCCCTACCAGGGCGATGACCCGCACGGCTTCATGAAGAAGGACGAGATCACCGCCTATCTCGATGGCTTTATCGGCATGGTGAACGCACCGGTGCTGGAGCATACCGAGGTCCGCCGCGTGAAGCCGCTGGAGCAGGGTGGCTACCTTGTCTCCACTTCGCAGGGTGACTTCACCGCCGGGCAGGTGGTGGTGGCCTCGGGCGGCTATCACACGCCGATCGTGCCGCGTATGGCGGAGCGCCTGCCCGCCGGCATCCGGCAGCTCCAGTCCTCGGAGTACCGCAGCCCGCAGGTCTTGCCGGAAGGCGGCGTGCTGGTGGTGGGCTCCGGCCAGTCCGGCGCGCAGATCGCGGAGGACCTGCACCTGGCGGGCCGCAAGGTGTTCCTGGCTGTCGGCGAGGCCCCGCGCTGCGCGCGCTTCTACCGTGGCCGCGACGTGGTGGACTGGCTGGCCGACATGCAGTACTACGACATGCCGGTGCAGGAGCATCCGCTGCGCGAAGGCGTGCGCGACAACACCAATCACTACGTGACCGGCCGCGATGGCGGGCGCGATATCGACCTGCGCAAGTTCGCCACCGAAGGCATGGAACTGTTCGGCGCGCTGGAAGACTTCCACGACGGCAAGCTGCGCTTCACGCCGAACCTGAAAGCCAACCTTGACGATGCGGACGACACCTACAACCGCATCAACGCCAGCATCGACAAGTTCATCGACAAGCACGGCATTGCCGCGCCGGCCGCCAGCGCGTATGTGCCGGTATGGACGCCGGGCGAGGAACGCTGGGCACTTGACCTGGCCGAGGCCGGCATCGGCGCCGTCGTCTGGTGCATCGGCTTCCGCCCGGATTTCAGCTGGCTGGAGGCGCCTGTCTTCAACGGACGCGGCTATCCGGGCCACGTGCGCGGCGTGACGGCGCAGGATGGCCTGTATTTCCTTGGCCTGCCGTGGCTGCATACCTGGGGCTCCGGCCGCTTCTCCGGCATCGCCCGGGATGCCGAGTACCTGGCGGCGATCGTCAGCGAAAAGCTCGGCGTGCAAGCACTGGCGGCCTGACATGTTCGACGCGCACACAAGCCATGTCGCTGGCATGCCGAACCTGTCCTATACCGGCCTGTCGGAGAACTGGCTGCTCAAGGCGTGCGGCGACCTGCACTGGCAGGGGCTGGCGAACCTGTCCGGCCAGGCGCTGCCGGAGTTCCGGGACGCGGAAGGCAACAAGGCTTACGCAGCCTTCACCGCGATCCGGTTGCGGGAGGCATCGCTCGAAGCGCTTGGCGAGAACGCGGCATTCTCCGTGAACACGCGGTTGATGCGGGTGGCCGGCGCACGGCATTTCAGCTCGCACGAACTGATGCAGGAAGGCGATGGCTCTGGCGCCAGGCGCGCGCAGGTATCGATGGTATCCACCTTTATCCGGCGCCAGCGCGAGCGGGACAACCGCTCGGTGGTCAGGGCCGCGTTCAACATGCCTGTGGATGGGCCGCCGCCGGCAGCGGCGGTGGAAATGGCCGCGCTGGCCAAGCAATTTCGCGCGGGAGACTGGGGCGGACATCTTGGGCTGGAGCAGGCCCGGCACCGCGGCAGCCACACTGCCGGGTACCTGCCTTGCCCCTACAGCGACTTCAACGGCGCGGACCTGCTTTACTTCGCCAACTTCCAGGCCATTGTCGATCGTGCCGAGTGGCAATGGCAGCGTTTCGAGGAGCCGCCGACGGTAGCGGCGCGAGACCTGTTCTTCCACGGCAACGTCAACCTTGGCGAAGTGCTGGAGTTGTCGTTCTCCGCCGTGGATATCCGGCCGGACGGTCTTGCGCACTGGTGCGAGATCCGGCGCGGCAGCGATGGCGAGAAGATTGCCGACGTGGTGACGCGCAAGCGATGGAGAATGCGATGAGCAGTGGCGCAGAGCCGCCGGACACGGCGCGCGCGGTGCCGCGCAAGCCCGTCTGCAAGCCCGTCTATACCGCCGCCGACCTGGAGGGGCTGGCGCACCTCGGCAGCCTGCCGGGTGAGGCGCCGTTCGTGCGCGGGCCCCATCGCTCCATGTACGCGGGCAAGCCGTGGACCATCCGGCAGTACGCGGGCTTTGCCGATGCCACCGCCTCCAACCTGGCGTTTCGCAAGGCGCTGGAGCAGGGCGCGCAGGGTTTGTCGGTCGCCTTCGACCTGCCTACCCATCGCGGCTACGACTCGGACCATGCGCTGGCACAGGCGGACGTCGGCATGGCCGGCGTGGCGATCGATTCCGTGGAGGACATGAAGCGCCTGTTCGACGGCATCGCGCTGGACCGTGTCTCGGTGTCGATGACGATGAGCGGGGCCGTGCTGCCGGTGCTGGCGGCTTTCCTGGTGACGGCGGAAGAGGCAGGCATCCCCCTCGGGCAACTGAGCGGAACCATCCAGAACGACATCCTCAAGGAGTACATGGTCCGCAACACCTGGATCTTCGCGCCCGGGCCGTCGATGCGGATCTGCGCGGACGTGGTGGCCTACCTGGCGCGGCATGTGCCCAGGTTCAACGGCATGTCGATCTCCGGCTACCACTTCCAGGAGGCCGGGGCGGACCCGGTGCTGGAACTGGCGCTGACGCTGGCCAACGGTGAGGAGTACGTCAGGCAGATCCGCGCGCGCGGCCTGGACGTGGACGATTTCTGCGGGCGGCTGAGTTTCTTCTTCGGCGTGGGCAAGGACTTCTTCACCGAGATCGCCAAGCTGCGCGCCGCGCGCCTGCTGTGGTGCGAAATCGTCCGTGGCCTCGGCGGCGCCACGGACCGGGCCACCACGCTGCGCACGCACTGCCAGACCTCGGGATGGTCGCTGACGGCGAAGCAGCCCGAGAACAATATCGTTCGCACCACCGTGGAGGCGATGGCGGCGGTGTTCGGCGGCACGCAGTCGCTGCACACCAATGCGTACGATGAAGCGCTGGCGCTGCCCAGCGCCGATTCAGCCCGGCTGGCGCGGGACACGCAACTGATCCTGCAGCACGAGATGGGCCTGTGCGATGTCGCCGATCCCTGGGCTGGTTCCTACATGATGGAGTCGCTGACCGCGCAGGTTGCCGCTCAGGTGCGCGCGCTGATGGCGGAGATTGCCGCGCGTGGCGGCGTGCTGGCAGTCATCGGGTCCGGCTGGGTGCATGAGCTGATCCATCGCGCCGCCCTGCGGACGCAGGCGGATATCGATGGCGGCAAGCGCGTCATCGTTGGCGTCAACCGCTACCAGGCGGCGGCCGGGGAGGCGCCGGCCTGCCTGGAGATTGACGGGCGGCAGGTGCGGGCGCATCAGCGCGAGCGGCTGGCGGCGCTGAGGGCCGGGCGTGACGGCGAGGCCGTGGCACAGGCGCTGCACGCGCTGACGAAGGCGGCGCGCAGCGGGCAGGGCAACCTGCTGGCCCTGACCATGGACGCCGTCCGCTGCCGAGCGACCGTCGGCGAGTGCACGCGCGCGCTGGAGCAGGCGTGGCCGCGGTACACGATGGTCCCGGCCTACGCGGCTGGGGCCTACGCCGCCGCGCGCGACGCGGCGCCGGCCTGGGAAGCCGCCTGCGCGCAGGTCCGCAAACTGCACGCGTGCCTGGGGCGCCCGCCAAGGATGCTGCTTGCCAAGCTGGGACAGGACGGCCACGACCGTGGCGCGAAGGCGGTGGCGGCGGCGCTCGCCGACGCCGGTTTTGCCGTCACGCTGGGCCCGCTGTTCCAGGCGCCGGACGAAGCCGCCGCGGTGGCCGCGCAGGGCGGCTTCGACGCATTGGGCATCTCCACGCTCGCCGGCGCCCACCTGGACCTGCTGCCCCGCCTGGTCGACGCGCTGCGCCAGCGCGGGCTGCGCACCCCGGTCTTTGCCGGCGGCGTGATCCCCGCCGGCCACGTCAGGCAACTGCGGGACATTGGCGTGCGTGCCGTGTTCGGGCCGGGGGAGGCGATGGAAGCCATCGTTGCCGGCATCGCGCGGGAACTGCTCGGCCAGGTCATGCACGCGGTGCCGCAGCCATGACGCCGGGGCGGATGCCTTGCCCATGGCCATGCCGGCTCGAACGAGTGCCGGAAGCAGGCGCGGGTGACCTCCAGAGGTTACAATTTGAAACGGGTGCGCAGGAGTGCTTACGCGGCCCCAAAAATTCGAACTGGAGGAAACTACCTGGTTCGTGCATTGACAAGTATAAGAAACACCCGCCCCCCAAATGTCCTTCCGTAGACTGTTTCGCATTGACCTTCGACGGTTGATTATTTCACTGGCCGTCATCAGTTCCTTGATCGCCCTGGTAAATACTTTTCATGCCAGCTACCGCGTCCAGCGCGAGCAGTTGATTTCGAACACGCTGGAGGCGAATCGCGTCTATGCGGCCAAATTGTCCGAGAGTACGGACAACTTCCTCAAAGCGGCCCAGCAACAACTTGCATTCAGTGCATCTGTATTGTCGGAAAATCTGGGGAATGAGCAGCAATTGCTGAGTGAAGCGCGGCGGCTACAGCAACAAACGGATAGCTTCAATTCCGTCGTGATCGTGAATGCTCAAGGGAGAGTACTAACGACCTCGCCAACAACGCTGCAACTGCAAGGCGAGTACCTGAACAGCCCGGGTGCAAGAGAAGCCCTGAACTCCAAGAAACCGACCATTAGTCAGGTCTACATTTCGACGGCTGGTAATCTGGTAGTCAATATCTCGCAACCGATTCTTTCTGGTGACGGAAAATATCTGGGCTACGTCAGCGGCTCGATATACCTCAAGGAAAGAAGCATACTGCATACCTTGCTAGGTGAGCACTATTATCGTGATGGCTCTTATCTATATGTTGTAGATCGTAACGGACGACTCCTCTACCACACAGATCCCAGCAGGGTTGGTACTATTGTTCAGGAAAACTCAGCCATCTCTGCTGTCATGCTGGGGAAATCTGGTGCTGAGCGTGTTCTAAATAGCAAAGGCGTCGATATGCTTGCTGGCTACGCTCCACTGCCTCGCAGTGGTTGGGCGGTCATTGCGCAGCGCCCGACGGCTGCGACCCTTGCACCGCTCGACGGTTTAATGCTGGATGTTCTGCGCCATACCGTGCCTTTGGCTGCGTTATCTCTTCTGGGTATTTGGTGGCTGGCTCGGTTGATCTCCAAGCCACTCTGGCAGTTGGCCAGCAATGCCGAGCATTTCGACTCCAACATTGCGGCCGAGAAAATTCTTCAAGTGCAATCGTGGTATTTCGAGGCGACACAACTCAAGCGTGCGATGCTTTCTGGGCTCACCCTCGTGCAGGAGCGTATTGGGAAACTGAATCTTGCCAGCCTTACGGATCCGATGACGGGCCTCTACAATCGCCGCGGCCTGGAAACAACGCTGGATCGGTGGAAAGAAAAAAATAGATCATTTTCAATCATTGCATTAGATATCGATCGATTTAAAAAGGTAAACGATACCTACGGACATGACGCCGGCGATCGGGTAATAATGAACATAGCAAGCATGATGAAAAAATGCTCGCGTAGTGCTGACATACTTTGCCGCAGCGGCGGAGAAGAATTTCTCATGCTGCTGCCTGACACGGAAATTGCCAATGCAGGCGAAGTCGCCGAGCGTCTTCGCCTGCAAACTGCGCAATGCGAAACGTCAGGTGTAGGCTATGTCACTATATCCCTTGGCATTGCGAGTTGGCCAGAATCCAGCCCTGACATGGGGCAGGCTTTGAAACTAGCTGATACAGCGCTATATGCGGCAAAAGAGCAGGGGCGAAATCGAGTAGTCGCATACAGTCCTGACTCATCGTCAGGTGCTGCAGTACAGTCAAAGACGTCCAGCGCGGCGGTGCTCCCACCCAAGGACTGACGAAACACACAAAAGTGCGAAAGCTCGCCCTTGAGCAGGGATGTGCGCGACACCAATGCACTGCAGTCTGACAATATTTTTTTAAAGGGTTAGTAACTATTTGCGGGCCAACGGATTTGGCGTCGGTTCCCCGATCTTGGTCAGCGTATTGCGGTCGGTGTGGTGGAACGGTTCCGTCTTGCCGCGGATCATGAGAACCGTGTCCTCGTCGTAGGACCACGTTCCGTTCTCGTTGATGGTGACTTTGATGCGGAACTCGACCGTGTCGAACGCGAGTTCGAGAAAGGGATTGGAGCTGATGCCGGCGGTGCTGGATCCCTTCGTTGCAACCAGTTCGAACGTCTTCGCGTCGGCGGATGCCTTGCCCATGGCCATGACGGTCTGGCCGCGCGGAATCGTCAGCGTGTGGATGATGTTCCCGGTAGCCGGCTCCCAAAGCCAGTAACCCACTTGCTCGTGATACGTCTTCACCTGATCCGGCTTGGTGATATGCGTGTGATAGCGCAAGCCATAGAACAGTTGTGGTCCGTTGGTCTGGGGGTCGACCGGCTGAAGCTCGATTCGCTCGACGAACGCCTGCTTTCGCGGTCCATCCACCTTGGGCTTGACGTCCAGCCCACGCGTCCCTTGCCAGATACCGGCCATGCCTGTCAGCGGCCCGAGATTGCTTAGCGTGTCGACATCCAGATCGGAGGGTTCCGTGTAGATGTCATGCAGTTGTGCGGACTGTGCAACCTGTTCAACCTGGTCTGCCTGTTTCGACTCTTCCATTGCTATTCCCTGACGCGGTACTCAAGAAAATGCCACCGCGCAGCTGCCGCTGCAGCGAAAGACGCGGGGACTTGAAGTGCACTTTTTCTGGCGGTGGCCAGAGCCATCCGATGGTTCCCTGGGATTCCCGCTGCGCTCGGCGGGTGTGCCGATTGTACCGGTCCAATCACGCGCATGTCGCCGGGCAGGCGAACCTGGCCGGGGAGCGCCCCTGAACACCCGGGCGGCCCCGGAAGTTGCCTCTGGAAAGATCGAGGCAAAGTGCTAGGATTCATAGTCAGCCAGGCACGGCAACGGGCCGCGCGAGATCGCCAGTACCCTGTCCGATGCCATAGCGAAGTGGCCTGTCAAAAGGGGAAAGCCATGGATACCAAGGCGCGGGCCGATGAAGGCGGGCAAGGCATCCCGGAGCCATCCGGCCCGGCATTGCCGGGACAGGTAGTGCTTGTGCTGCAAGGCGGTGGAGCGCTTGGTGCCTACCAGGGCGGCGTCTACCAGGCGCTGCACGAGGCGGGCATCGAGCCGGACTGGGTCATTGGCACGTCGATCGGGGCGATCAATGGCTCGATCATCGCCGGCAACAAGGCCGCGGACCGGCTTTCCCGGCTGCGGCAATTCTGGGAGCAGGTTGCCCGGCGCGGTCCGTTCGAGATGGCCAGTCTCCTGCCCGGAGCCGACAACAGGTTCGCGGACCTCGCCACGGTCATGCAGGGCATCCCCAACTTCTTCGTGCCCAATCCCGGCGCGTGGTTCGGCCTGCATGCACAGCTTGGCGTCGAGCGGGCCGGATTCTATTCGACCGGCCCGTTGCGCGAGACGCTCCTTTCGCTGGTGGATTTTCCTTACCTGAACCAGAAGCACACGCGGCTGACCGTGGGCACGGTCAATGTGTGCAGCGGGCAGATGCATTACTTCACCAACCGCGACATCGCCCTGAGCCTTGAGCACCTGATGGCATCGGCGGCATTCCCGCCAGGGTTCCCGGCCGTGCGTATCGAAGGCGAGGCCTATTGGGACGGCGGTATCTGCTCGAACACGCCGCTTGAAGCCGTGCTCGACGATTATCCGCGCCGCAGTTCGGTGATCTTTACCGTGCAGCTATGGCCGGTGCGAGGGCCGGAACCGCAGACGCTGTGGGACGCCATGGGCCGGCAAAGGGACATCCAGTATGCGAGCCGGGCGGAGACCCAGCTGGCGCGGCAGAGGCAGTTGCACCGGCTGCGCCATGTGATTCGCGAGCTGGCCCAGTACATTCCGGAGCCCGAGCGGCAATCGGCCGCGGTCAAGGAGTTGCTGGGCTGGGGCTGCCATACCACCATGCACGTGGTGGAACTGAACGCGCCGCCGTTCGGGGGCCAGGATCTTACCAAGGACATCGATTTCACCGCGAGCGGTATCGAAGCGCGCTGGAGCGTGGGCCATGCAGATGCCACGCGGGCAATCGGACTGGCGCCCTGGCGCGGGGTCATGGATGCCATCGAGGGGATTGCCGTGCACGATACCGCGCTGGCGCCGGCATGAGCGCGCCGGCCTGCCGGGCGGCCCCCGGCACGAACCCCTCCGGTTAGTCGGGATTCATTGCCCGCGGCCGGCGGCTGGGATATCGTTCAGCCTGGCTCGCGGCGGGTGCGGCAACGTATGCGCCGGGGCCGCCTCCACAAAAGGGGAGACCATTACGGCTTACCGGCTTACCGGCTTATGGCCTCCCGTATTTCAGCCACCGCACGCCGGGCCGGAGTTCGCCATGGACACCCAAGAGCGGACGATCCCCCGGCAGGACAGCGCTGGCGTTTATCGCGACCCGATGCAAGGTGCCTGCCGCAGGCACCGCGCCGGGGCCATCATTGACGTAGTCTTGTTTGGAGAGTGATCCCCATGCCCGCATTCCGTTCCGAAACCGACTCGATGGGCGCCATCGACGTACCCGCGGATCGCTACTGGGGCGCGCAGACGCAGCGCTCCACCATCAATTTCCCGATCGGCGTCAGCCGCTTCCGCTGGCAGCGGCCGGTCATTCGCGCGCTGGGCATCCTCAAGCGCGCGGCGGCCGAGGCGAACGCGGAACTGGGCGAGTTGCCTGACGACCTGGCCCGCCTGATCGTGCAGGCGGCCGACGAGGTCATCGCCGGCAAGCTGGACGATCATTTCCCGCTGGTGGTGTTCCAGACGGGGTCCGGCACGCAATCGAACATGAACGCCAACGAGGTGATCTCCAACCGGGCCATCGAGCTTGCCGGCGGCGAACTCGGCAGCAAGAAGCCGGTGCATTCGAACGACCACGTGAACCGCGGCCAGAGCTCCAACGACACGTTCCCGACCGCCATGCACATCGCTGTGGTCGAGCAGATCCACACCAAGCTGTTCCCGGCGGTGAGCGCCCTGCGCGATACGCTGGCCGCCAAGGCGCAGGCCTACCAGGACATCGTCAAGACGGGCCGCACGCATTTGCAGGACGCCACGCCGATTACGCTCGGGCAGGAAATCAGCGCCTGGGTCGCGCAGATCGATTTCGGCCTGAACGCCGTCAAGACAGCGCAGCCGGGCCTGCTGGAACTGGCCATCGGCGGCACGGCGGTCGGCACCGGGCTGAACGCGCATCCGCAATTCGGTGCGCGCGCCGCGGCCCACATTGCCACGCTCACCGGCCATCCGTTTGTCGACGCGCCGAACAAGTTCTTCGCCCTCTCCGCGCACGATGCGCTGGTGCAAACCTCCGCCGCGCTGCGCACGCTCTCCGGCGGCCTGATGAAGATGGCGAACGACGTACGCTGGCTGGCCTCCGGCCCGCGCTGCGGCATTGGTGAACTCAACATCCCGGAAAACGAGCCGGGCTCGTCGATCATGCCGGGCAAGGTCAATCCGACCCAGTGCGAAGCGATGACCATGGTGTGCGCGCAGGTGTTCGGCAACGATGCGACGGTGGCTTTTGCCGGCAGCCAGGGCAATTTCCAGCTCAACGTGTACAAGCCGGTGATGGTCCATAACGTGCTGGAAAGCATCGAGCTGATCGCGGACTCCTGCCTCGCGTTCAACGATCACTGCGCGCTTGGCATCGAGCCGAACCTGCCGAAGATCGCGGAGAACCTCGACAAGAACCTGATGCTGGTGACGGCGTTGAATCGCCATATCGGGTATGACAAGGCGGCGGCGATTGCCAAGAAGGCGCATAAGGAAGGATTGACATTGAAGGGGGCGGCGCTGGCGTTGGGGTATCTCACCGAGGAGGAATATGCGCGGTGGATTGTGCCGATTGAGATGACGCATCCTAATAAGGATTGAGGGGGATTTTTGGGGGGTAGGCTGGCTCGGTGGGAGGTGGGGTTTTACTGCTTCTAGCTGCTGGCGCGGCTGTGCGGGGTTGGCCGTTTTCGCACACGGGGTTGTCACTTTTCTTTACGAGCCGACGACAGCACTG
>NZ_JFJV02000257.1:0-15755 GCF_000611145.1 Cupriavidus sp. SK-3
CTCTTCGCCGTGCTCTCCAAGCCGATACAAGCTGAGCTGCAACTGAGCCAGCCGGTCCTTTTTGGCGCGTTCACATTAGCCCTGCTGACGTCCTCCCTGAACGCCCCCCGTGTGGGCAAGGCGATTGACCGATTTGGAGGGAAGTCGATTCTCTGTGCGGGCTCCGTCGTCGCAGCTACGGCCCTGCTCGCGCTGGCGTCCGCGACGAACGTCTGGACCGTCTACGCGGCCTGGGTGCTTGCCGGTCTGGCCATGCCAATGGCGTTGTATGACCCGGCCTTTGCCACTTTGCATCAGATTGACGCCAGCCGCTATCGGAGGAGTGTCTCGACGTTGACGCTTTTCGGCGGATTCGCCAGTACGGCGTTTTGGCCGCTCACAGCATATCTGAACGCTGAGGTGGGTTGGCGCGTGACTCTAATGATGTTCGCTGCAATTCAGGTCGCCATCTGCCTGCCGCTGCACGCGCTCATTCTCCCTCGGCTATCCGGGCGTGCTCCCACTCAATCCGAAGTCATCTCGCCAGCGACTGGCTTGCCCGCTCGACAGGTAAATGAGCGGCGCTTCTACGTCCTTGGCGGCGCGTTCGCTGCTGCGCTGTTCGCCTTTGGAGCACTTTCCGTCCATCTCTTGAATCTGCTTCAGGTCGGGGGACTGACCACGGCGCAGGCGGTCATGGTGGCTACCGTCATTGGACCGATGCAGGTTACCGGGAGAGTCATGGAGCTTTTCTTCGCAAAGAAGCTGCAACCCGCACAAGTGGGACGACTATCCCTCGGACTATTGTTCGTGGCTCTGATGCTGCTTGCCTGCTCCTCCGGCAGCCTTGCGGTGGGCTTCGGCTTTGCCGCGGTGTACGGACTCAGTAACGGACTGCTAACCATAGTGCGGGGCACACTCCCCGCCGAGCTGTTTCCTTCAATTCCCGTTGGCAGCCTGCTTGGGCGTTTGGCTCGGCCAACGTTGCTGTCAATGGCCCTTGCACCCTTGTGCTTTTCCTTCGTTTCGGCCAGTGGCTTGCCGTTCACGGCGAGGGTGCTTGCGTTGTCGGGCTTGGCTTTGTTGGCCCTTTTGCTCTTGATAGCCGCAACACGGAAACCAAGCATTGAACCGTTGTTAGCCTTTGAGGCCAAGGTAAAGGGCTAGGCGGCGCGGCCTGAGAGCGGGATGGCCGACCAGGGGTGCAACTGCATCCCGCACCCCGCATCGTGGTTGCCTCCGGAGACGAATTACCGCTGCTCCGTCTGGAACTGCTCATCGCGATAGCCGGCAATATCGCTTAGGAAATTGGCCACGACCGCCTCGGCGAGCAACGCCTCCTGCTCCAAGTTGCCTTTCCGATATTCCGCCACGATATCCCCCATCACTTTGGCGAAGTTCGCCCTGCCGTGAGCGGTCTTAAGCGAGCAGTGCGACGACGCCAATAAACAGTCGACCAGGACGTGGGCGACGGCTCCACGTAATTCACCAATGGCAGCCGAGAGCGCATTTGCATCGATGGCGGACATGTCCATCTCCGGTATCTATTGAGCGTTCAGAAGGCATGTGGCCGAGGAGTGCCGAGCGTCGCTTCAAAGCGCACCCTGCGGTGGGCGCAGTCATGACGTTCGGCTCATCGGGCCGGCCTCGCATTTCAACTTAGGCCGTTTGCGCAGCGGTTGCCAAGTCTTCTTTTTCCGCCTTTGCCGCAGCCGCTCTGCGTTCGCTGTACCGGTCGGTCAGATAGTCGGACTTGTCTCTCAGGAGAAGCGTGAACTTGAACAGTTCTTCCATGACATCCACGACGCGGTCATAGTACGCGGATGGCTTCATCCTTCCTGCCTCGTCGAACTCCTCGAAGGCCTTTGGCACCGACGACTGGTTGGGGATAGTGACCATCCGCATCCATCGGCCGAGCAGCCGCAGCGTGTTGACCGAGTTGAATGACTGCGAGCCGCCCGACACCTGCATGACCGCAAGCGTGCGGCCCTGCGTCGGGCGAATACCGGCGCTCTCCAGGGGAAGCCAATCAATCTGCGTCTTCATAACCCCGGTGATGGCGCCATGGCGCTCGGGACTGCACCAGACCTGGCCTTCCGACCACTCCGAGAGCTTGCGCAGCTCAACCACCTTCGGATGGTCTGCGGTCGCCCCGTCCGGAAGCGGGAGCTCTCGTGGGTCAAAAATCTTCGTTTCGGCGCCGAGCGCACGCAGAATGCGCGCCGCCTCCTCCACGAGAAGGCGACTGTACGAGCGTTCGCGCAGCGACCCATAGAGGAGGAGAATTCGAGGCGGGTGGTTCGACAGCGGCTGGGACAACTCTCCACTCGAGATTTGTTCAAATTGCGCGGAGTCGATGTTTGGCAAAGTGTCTGGCATGGCGTGCTCCTTTGATTCCATTATAGTAGAAATATAGAATCGATGTCGGAGCACTCTCAACCCAATTGTCTAGCCGAGGACTGTCGCGATTACCGCTCCCGCTTCGGCTCTGAAATCGCCTGGTCACTGGCGCCCGGTATGTCCGGCGCGTTGGGTGAGTTTTCGAGACGCCTGCAGTGCATCATCGGGAGCAGCAATGCGGCTTCAGCCAGAGGCCCTGGCGCATCAGGTAGTTTCGGCGGCAACTCTCGCCCGCTTTGGTTTGCACACGGCGCCAGCAACACCGCAATCTTCGGGATGCCCTTCGCAGCAGTGCTCAACGAGAAACGCTACGAGTTCGTTCATCCGGTCGAACTGAGCTCGGTAGATAACAAATTTCCCCTCTTGGGTGCTCTTAATCAAGCCGGCGTGGACAAGCTCCTTCAGATGGAAGGACAGCGTCGCCGGTGGCACACCAAGCTGCTGGCCAATGCGGCCAGCATTCACGCCGTCCAGACCCGCCTGAACCAGCAGACGGAATATCGCCAGACGTGAGTCTTGGGCAAGTGCGGCCAACGCCGCAACAGCAGTTTCGCTCTTCATCATTCTTGGAACTGTAGAGGCTTTGACGCCTATCGCGCAAGTTTGGGGCGGAGGCATGTCATTTTAGTGTCACGTACGTCCATCGCCTTGCCATATTTCGCCCGTAGGCCGGACGGAGCCGCATGGCAATCCCACTATTAGCTCGAAGTGGCCAAGACGCCCTCAATCTCTTGCGCGGTCGCTCGAGCGGAACGCATGACACCAATGAGCGTCGCAGAAGCGAACCCCGTCCATTCGCCGTATCCAACGAGCCACAACCGAGGCTCTACCAGTGAACGCGTCTCATTGACTGCAATACGACCGTCCGATTGCAGCACGCCCAACGATTCCAAATGGCTCAGAGCCGGCCGGAAGCCGGTGCACCAGATGACGACGTCGAACATCTCTTCATGACCGCCCCTCCAACCTGCCCCCGTCCGAGTAAGGCGCTCAGGCGTACTGACGGCAACAAGCACCCCTCGCTCTCGCGCATCTTTGACGGTTGGAATCATAACGACGTCGCCAAGGCCGCCGGGAAGGTCCTCGACCTCTCGGCCTTCTACCTTGGCCTTCCATCGTTCGGTCGCCCGAGAAAAGAGGACACGACCATCCACGTCGTCGGGTAAAAAAAGCGGCGGTTCCTTCGTCGCCCAGACGGTGTCGGCAACCTGGGAAACCTCCGCCAGAATCTGAGCACCGGAGTTACCACCGCCGACTACCAGGACTCGCTTGCCGGCAAAGGCGTCCGCACTCCGATAGTGTGCCGAGTGCAATTGCACTCCATGGAAGTCCGCCGCACCTGGGTAATGTGGCCAGAAGGGATGGCGCCAAGTCCCGGTTGCGCTCACTACTGCCCTTGCCGCATAGCTGCCGGAATCCGTCTGAACTATCATGCGCTCTCCGTCTCGCGCAACGGACTGCACTACTACTGGGCGCTTCACGGGCAAGGCATACCGCTCTTCATAGGCGGCGAGGTAGCGAAGCACGTGGTCTTTGGAGGGGTAGGTGTCATCACCCGCACGCGGCATCGGATAACCGGGAAGCGAACTCCACTGGGCCGGAGAGAAGAGCCGCAGAGAGTCCCAGGCGTGTTGCCATGCGCCCCCTGGCGAAGGCTCGCTGTCGAGGATGACAAAGGAGAGCGTCGTACGCCGAAGGAAATAGCCGACAGCTAAGCCAGATTGGCCGCCGCCGATAACGAGTACATCTATCTGCTCCATGGGCTCCTGAAGCCTCGTTCAGTTAGAAACCTCAGGAACATAACAGCTTCTTGACTACCGGGCTACCCGCCTGGCGCCTCGGTGTCGGGCACCTTGATACCCAATCGCTTCATCTTCTCCCAGAGCGTCTTGCGCGAGACGCCCAGTGCCGCGGCAGTCATCGCAATACGGCCACCTTCCCTTGCCAGAGCTGATTCGATAAAAGCACGTTCGGCTTCCGCCAAGAATTCGTCCAGGGTCGGTAGCCCGGTGTTGCCTAACTCCGGTGCCGCAGCATGGTCATCGAACAGTTCGTGGGCCGAAAGCACCGGTCCGATGCTCAGGACGCAGGCGCGCTCAATGCGGTTACTCAGTTCGCGAACGTTGCCTGGCCAAGGATGAGCGAGCAACGCAGCCTGAGCCGCCGGCGCGAGTGTTTTGGTCGGCTCCCCGAGGCGCTCCGCCTGCTGAACCAAAATACGCCTCGCCAGCCAGAGGATGTCCTTCGGACGGTCTCGCAACGGCGGAATGTTCAGGTTCACCACGTTCACGCGGTAGTACAGGTCTTCCCGAAAGCGTCCTTCTTTCACCAGGGACTGGAGGTTGCGATTGGTCGCGCAGACGATACGCAATTCCACCGGGATGACTTTGTCAGAGCCCAAACGCCGCACCTGCTGTTCCTGTATGGCACGGAGAAGCTTGACCTGCATGCTCTGCGGCAACTCACCAATCTCATCGAGGAACAGCGTTCCACCATGCGCTTGCTCAAAATACCCGCGTCGCGCGCGGTCTGCGCCGGTATAGGCTCCCCTTTCCGCTCCAAAGAACTCTGCCTCCAGAAGCGTCTCAGGAATGGCACCGCAGTTCACTGCCACAAAGGGGGAATCTGGCTTGCCGCCGAGTTCGTGAAGGTATTGCGCAAGCACTTCCTTACCCACCCCAGACTCCCCGGTCACCAACGTGATACGTGCCCTCTGGGCAATCCGTGGCAGCGATTCTGCAAGTGCAAGCATTTGCCGAGAGACACCGATTGGCGATTCGTGTGTGGTTGGTGCTGGACTGATGTGTTGTCCGACGGCGAGCCGAATCTTTGCTACCAGCTCACCGATGTCAAAGGGCTTTGTGATGTAGTCCGTCGCCCCTCGTTTTAGCATCTCAACCGCTCGTTCCACACTGGCAAATGCCGTGATAAAGATGAACGGGGGCACAAAGTCAGATTGCTCCACCGCCGTCAGGAATACCTGCTCGCCTGAGATATCCGGCAGCCTGACGTCACTG
Source organism: Cupriavidus sp. SK-3 (assembly GCF_000611145.1). Lineage (NCBI taxonomy): Bacteria > Pseudomonadati > Pseudomonadota > Betaproteobacteria > Burkholderiales > Burkholderiaceae > Cupriavidus > Cupriavidus sp. SK-3. Next base: position 5,397 of record NZ_JFJV02000257.1, read on the forward strand.
ATGATGGCACCGTAGCTATGTCGCTTCATCCCCTCCAATGCTGCGCCGCCAGTCTGGTACCAGTCGAGGGTAAATCCCTCGAGTGCGAACCGGTCCGCCAGCGACTCGCCCATGATGGGGTCGTCCTCGATCAGGCACAGCCGACGCGCGACCGGACTCATGATTTGCCTCCTGATAGAGGAACACTGACCTGGAAGCGCGTTAGCCCGTCGGCGCTGACCACGTGAATGGTTCCACCTAAGGTTTTCACCACCTGATAGCACACCCAGAGACCGATGGGGTAGGACTTCTTCTCGCTGCCGTGCTGGGTGACGGTGTATGGCTCAAACAAATGTCCCATGCGCTCAGGGGGGATGGGGTCACCATCGTTAGCAACCGCCATCTCCAGCGTCGCCCCCTCAATTCGCGCCTCAAACCAGATATGACCTCCGTCGCGCACTGCCTTCACCGCATTAAGCAGGAGGTTCAAGACGAGCTGACGGACAAGATGCGAGGGCAACGGTATTGGTTGGCCAATAGTGACATCCCATACCAGGGCTCCGGCTCGTTCATGGACTTGCGGCGTAATAAGTGTCTCAAGGTCCTGCCAATCCGCCTGCGTCATAGCTGGAGAATCAAGTCGTGCCTCCACCAGTAATGCGCCAACCGTTGTTCGTATCTGGTTTAATCCGCGCTCCAGCAGTCCCAAGGTTTTCTTGGTGAAGGCGTCCGGATTACCGTGCGTCGCAAGCGTGTCGACGGCGTTGAGCATGCCACCGAGCGGATTGTTAATTTCGTGCGCAATTCCAGTCGAAACGCGGCCCACCGCCGCAAGCCGCTCGGCGGTCACCATTTCTTGCTCCAACCTTTCCTTCTCGTCCAGCCCGTGGAGCATGTCCTTGAAGCTCGCGCTGAGGACGCCAATCTCATCCTTTCCGGCAGGGGTTACCTCCTTGGCAATCTCCATCGGCGGCACCTTGCCGATGCGCTGCATATCTGCGGCCAGGCGAGACAGTGGTGCAACCATCCGCTTCCCCCAAAACCATCCCAACAGAATCAGGACTACCAGTCCCGGTAGGGTGACCGCAAACAGATGAATAAGGGTTGTGCGGATGCGCTGCGATATCTTCTCGCCGTCATACTGAATGACGACTCTGCCTAGTGAAGAACCGTCGTCTGAAAGCACATCCCCCGACGCCACTACGTTCTCCGCCCCCATCCACTTTGCACCAGTGAAAGAGAAGCCCTTCGCGGCGCTGGCTGATTTCAGGAATTTCCGCGCACTCTCCGGAAGAGAATCGATGGACGCGAGCATGGGGAAGGTCTTGGTATCCGTTGAGATAAGCACGCGTTCGCCGTTATCGGTCACGGTGATGCTCTCAAGCGCATTGTTCTCATCACGCGTCTCGATGGGAGTACGAATGACCTCAAACGCCTGCCATACATCGTCCCGGAGTAACGGCTCTCGCAAGGAACGGGAGAGAACGGCCACAAGATTTTCTGCCCCCGCCTGCAAGTCACGCCGCGCATCGGCGAGGCCCTGTGAAAGCAAGGTCATCGTTACCATGCATTCGGTCGCAACAATCACGGCAGTGATGGCGAGTGGGATGCGATAGCGGTAGCTCAGGTCCCGGAATAGCGTCATGTCTTGACACCGTCCACCTGCCGAACCATCGCCGCAATGCCATCAAAGGTACTGTCTGGTGCATCGCCAAAACCATCCAGATTCAACCGAGTCAGTACGTCCTGTCCGGCATGAGTCCGCGCCATGTTGACAAATGCGCGGTGTAGCGTCGCCGTAAGTTGACCGTCGAGCGTCTTGCGCACAACGACAGGCGGGAAGCCGAACTCGCGCGAACGCCACGCTACCCGAACCCCCTTGGTGGATTCTGGCTGCTGTTTCGCCAGGGTATCCCACACATAGCCATCGACTGACCCGCCCCGCGCAACGCCAAGCCTGACCGCATCGACGACCTTCCGATGGCTGAAGGTGAAGAATGCCTTCCGGAAGAACGCCTCGGGTGTGGTCCCTAAGCGTAGCAACTCGGACTTCGGCACTAGATAGCCGCTATTCGACAGCGGGTCGCTGAACGCATAGATGCTGTTCCTTAGGTCCGCAATCGAACGCGTCGCCTCGTCGTCGGCCGGGACGATGAGATAGGACTGATAGAGCGGCTTGCCGTGATAGATGGGAGTTGCCAGCAATTCCAGCCTCGCCTTGGAGATGACATAGGGGTAGCCGCACACCCACGCCGCATCAAGGTCATTGCGCATCAGGAGCTCAAGGATTTCGCCGTAACTCCCGCGCTGAACAAACTGCACATTCGTTCCGGTGGCATCGACCAGGTATCTGCGCCACCTCGCCGTGGTTTCTACATGGTCGTTGAGAAAGACTGGCGTTGTGCCAAAGCGCAGCGTGGACTGTGCTTGGCCGATAGCAAGCGAGAACGGTGCCACGCCGCATACGCCCAGAGTCCGCAGAACCAGGCGGCGAATAGGGTTACGGCTTCGTAACATCCGCTCCTCTCCTCGCATTGCAGCAAGTTACCGATACGTGACCTAAATGAGGTCCGCCCGGGGCGACCGCCCCGCAATCCCTTCTGCAGCCATGCCCTCACGGTGTGGCATGGCTTTTGCCATGCTCTTAAGGCTTCACATCACAACGTTAGCAAATTTCCAGAGCAGAGTGGAGGAAGACCATGTCCGAAGGTATCTCAAGACGCACGTTCTTGAAAATCAGCGGTGCCGGCGCCGCTGCTGGCGCAAGTGGCTTCCACCTGCCGAGCGCGGAGGCTGCCACGCCTTCAGTCGATACCAGCAGAACCGTGCTTCCCTATCCGTCTCGTACAGTCGGCGTAGCGGCCAGGATGCCAGTCAACCAGGTTGTCGCGTTCAGCTACCCAGACGCCGCCTCTCCGTGTGCGGCCATCAAGATGGGAACCGCTGTACCGGGCGGTGTCGGACCGGACAAAGACATCGTTGCTTTCAGCACGCTCTGCACACATATGGGCTGTCCTGTCGCCTATGACGCGGGGACGAAGTCCTTCAAATGCCCGTGCCACTTCAGCATGTTCGATGCAGAGAAGTCTGGTCAGATGATTTGCGGCCAGGCCACGGAGAACCTGCCTCGCGTACAACTCAGCTACGACGCAAAAACTGGCAGCATCATGGCCGTCGGCATCGAGGGCCTGATATACGGCCGGCAGGCAAATATCCTGTAGCGGCGAGGACGACAGAGGGGATGGACCATGGCAAATGCTAAAGACAGACTCACGCTGCCGCCTGTGAACGCGCAGAAGACAAACCTCACCTGCCACTTCTGCATCGTGGGGTGTGGGTATCACACTTACAAGTGGCCGGAGGGTACCGAGGGCGGTCGGGCGCCCAATCAAAACGCACTAGGGCTAGACTTCCGCAAGCAGCTCCCGCCGCTGACGATAACGCTGACGCCGGCGATGACCAACGTGATAACGGCTCGTGACGGCACGCGGTACAACATCATGATTGTTCCGGACAAGGGTTGCTCGGTGAACAGCGGTCTCAGTTCGACGCGCGGCGGCAAGCTTGCCTCATACATGTACACGCCGGACGGCATAGGCCGGGACCGGTTGCACAGCCCGATGATTTACGCGGCCGACCAATGGATGGACACCGACTGGGATAGTGCTCTGGCTGTGTACGTTGGCGTGATGAAGCGCGTTCTCGACAAGGACGGCCCGGACGGCGTCGTGTTCTCGTGCTTCGACCATGGCGGCGCCGGCGGCGGCTTCGAAAATACCTGGGGCACGGGGAAACTGATGTTCTCCGCTATCCAGACCCAGATGGTCCGCATTCACAATCGCCCAGCCTACAACTCCGAATGCCATGCGACGCGGGAAATGGGCGTTGGCGAACTGAACAACTCGTATGAAGACGCAGAGTTGGCCGACGTCATCGTCGCCATCGGCACCAATGCCTATGAAACGCAGACCAACTACTTCCTGAACCACTGGGTTCCGAATCTCCAAGGTCGCACCATCGACAAGCGGAAACAGCGCTTCTCTGGCGAGAGCATCGAAAAGGCGAAGCTGATTGTCGTGGACCCGCGGCGGACCCCCACGATAGCCATTGCAGAGCAGGTAGCTGGAAAGCCGAACGTCATTCACCTCGATATCCAACCCGGGACGGATATCGCGTTGTTCAACGGCCTCTTCACCTACGTCGTTGAGAAGGGATGGATTGACCAGGACTTCATTGCCAAATACACGAAGGGCTTTAGCGACGTGGTGAAGGCGAACCGCCTTTCCCTGGACGAGACCGCCCGCATCACCGGCGTATCCGCAGACACGCTCGCGAAAGCGGCCGAATGGGCCTACAAGCCGAAGGCCTCAGGCCAGATGCCACGGACCATGCACGCCTACGAGAAGGGCATCATCTGGGGCAACGACAATTACCTCATCCAATCGGCATTGGTCGACCTGGTTTTGGCGACCCATAATGTGGGTCGCCGTGGTACCGGCGTCGTCCGGATGGGCGGCCACCAAGAGGGTTACACGCGACCGCCCTATCCGGGTAAGGGCAAGATTTACATCGACCAGGAGCTCATCAAGGGCAAAGGTCGCATGATGACCTGGTGGGGGTGCAACAACTTCCAGACCAGCAATAACGCTCAAGCACTTCGCGAGGCAGTGTTCCGTCGGTCGCAAATGGTGAAGGAGGCGATGGCGAAGACGCGCGGCGCTACGCCAGACCAGATGGCAGACGTCATCTATGAAGCGACCCGGAAAGGTGGCTTGTTCGTGACCAGCATCAATCTGTACCCGACTAAGCTAGCGGAGGCCGCGCACATCATGCTGCCGGCGACCCACCCTGGTGAGATGAACCTCACGTCCATGAACGGCGAGCGCCGCATGCGCCTGTCAGAGCGGTTCATGGACCCTCCGGGCTCAGCCATCCCAGACTGCCTTATCGCGGCGCGCATCGCAAACACGCTGAAAGCGATGTATGAGAAGGAAGGCAACGCGACGATGGCGAAGCGGTACGAGGGCTTTGCCTGGAAATCGGAGGAAGATGCCTTCAACGACGGCTTCCGCCAAGTCGGGCAGCCGGGCGTCGGGCCTATCGACAGCCAAGGCGGTCCTACCGGTAATCTTGCCACGTATGAACGGTTGCACGCCATGGGGAACAACGGCGTTCAACTACCTATCAAGGAGTACACAAACGGCAAGTTGATTGGCACTGAGATGCTGTACACCGACGGTAAGTTCGACACCAAAGATGGTAAGGCGGAGTTCAAGCCGTCTCCGTGGCCGGGGTTGCCCAAGACCGTTGCCGACCAGAAGGCGAAGCACAAGTTCTGGATTAACAACGGCCGAACGAACGAGGTGTGGCAGACCGCGTACCACGACCAATACAACGAGTTCGTGAAGGGCAGATATCCCATGGCCTACATCGAACTGAATCCTGCCGACGCACAGGGATTGGGTATCGCAGCCGGCGATATCGTGGAAGTGTTCAACGACTTTGGCTCAACCTTTGCCATGGCCTACCCAGTGGCGTCTGCGAAGCCGGGCCAGACGTTCATGGTCTACGGCTACGTCAATGGCATACAGGGAGATGTGACGACGGACTGGACTGACCGCAACATCATCCCCTACTACAAGGGAACATGGGCCAGCATTCGGCGCGTGGGCTCCATGGAGGACTACAAGCGACGTGTGAGCTTCAAAGACAGGCACTTTGCCTGATGAAGCACGAGGGGCGCCACCTGGTGGCGCCCCTCTTCAATACTGGGCGTCTGAGGCCCATCGAAACTCGCGGCTAGCTGCCCAACTCAGCTTACTTCACTCGACGGCCTTGTTCGTCGATAACGACTTCACCGTCCTCCTTTGTGAAAGGCCCCTTCTGCGGGGAAGGCAGGATATCCAAGACCACCTCGGACGGCCTGCACAGACGGACTCCAAGCGAGGTCACGACGAATGGCCGATTGATTAGGATAGGATGCTCGAGCATGGCATCGAGCAGTTGTTCATCCGTCAGGTTCGGGTCACCAAGACCAAGTTCAGCATAGGGTGTACCCTTCTCACGCAGAGCGCCACGAACGGTGAGTCCCGCCTTCGCAATCATGTCTTGGAGTCGCTCCCGGCCAGGGGGATTCGTGACGTATTCGATGACATCCGGCTCGATGCCAGCGTTACGAATGAGCGCAAGCGTGTTGCGCGAAGTCCCACAGTTGGGGTTGTGATAGATGGTTACGCTCACAAATTCGTTCCTTTCGTTTGCTGCATGGTGCATGCGTAGATGTCATTCTGCGGTAGTTCGAAGCATCTTGCAGATGCCTGTCAAGCGATAGTGAGGTGCGACTATAGCCGTCAGAACTTGAAGTTGGCCGACCAATAGGCTTCGATTTGCTCGACGAGTTGCTCAGGCAACGGAACATAGTTGAGCGCCTGGGCCTGCTGCTGCCCCTTCTCGATGGCCCACTTGAAAAAGCCCAGTGCCGCCTCTGCGTGAGCCTGGTTCTTCGCTTGCTTGTGCATGAGGACGAAGACGGTTGCGGCAATCGGATATGCATCCGGCCCACTCGCATCAGTCATCACCCATTCGAAGTCCTTTGTTTTCGACCAATCAACCGTCGCGGCGGCGGCCCGAAACGACTGGGCGCTGGGCTCAATGAAATTGCCCGCTTTGTTTTGTACCGCCCCATAGGTCATTTTGCTCTGCAACGCATAGGCATATTCAACGTAGCCAATAGCGTTCTTCTGCCGCTTCACGTATGCAGCAACGCCCTCATTACCTTTGCCGCCTACACCCGTGGGCCAGTCCACTGAGGTGCCTTCCCCGACTGTGCTCTTCCACGAGGGACTCACTTTCGCCAGGTAGTTAACCCAGTTGAATGTTGTACCAGAGCCATCCGAGCGATGGACCACGACAATCTTTGCAGCCGGCAGATTGAGACCAGGGTTAATCTTCACGAGGGCTGGGTCGTTCCACATCGTGATTTTGCCGAGGTAGATATCGGCCAGCAGCGGCCCTGTGAAGCGAATCTTGCCGGGGGCGACGCTGTCAATATTGACGACTGGCACCACACCTCCGATGACGACAGGAAACTGCGCCATCCCCATCGCGCTCAACCCATTCGCAGATAGCGGCATATCACTGGCACCGAAATCAACCGTGGCAGCCTTGATTTGAGTAATGCCTCCGCCGGAGCCGATGGATTGATAGTTGATTTTGTCCCCAGAGACTTGGTTGTAGTCCGACGCCCACTTAGAAAGGATGGGGTAGACAAACGTAGAGCCAGCTCCCGTAATCTCGGTGGCGTGAGCTGTCACAGCGGCTGCCGCGACGATGATGGAACTCACTAGGCGCCTAAAGATTTGCTTCCGCATATCAACTCCCTCGTCAAAAAGCAGCGACCGCATAACTCTACATTTCCAGCAACGTGGAAATGTAGAGTATAGTTCTAGCGACTCTGCAGTGACGCCGAGTGCCTCATGAAATTTTAATGACAGAGGCAGCGAGCGCGTCAACTGTAGCGAGCGTCAACGCACCATCTACCATCCTCGCAACTGTTGCCGCTCCGAGTTCGTCCCACGTTGCGTCCAGTTGGCCGCGCCCCTTGTGCCTCAGATAGCAGCGCATCAACCACCATTTTCGTGTGCGTCCAGACGTCGCCCTCCCTGTGGAACGAGCCCTGGGGAGTTTGCTTTGCCAGCTCAAGAGCTGGAAACGCCGCCAAACAATTTTGGTAGTCAGGGGTAGCCCCCTGACTGGGGACGAGCCCCCGTGTATTCTTCCAATCCATTTCTCACCCCTTCGTGGGAGAGGATTCAACAAGTAGTTGTTTCAGTAGTTGCGCAACTGTGGATAACTCATTGAATCGTCGTTACTAGTTGCCTCTGGAGGGGGCACTTGCGTGGTAGCGTGGTTCCTGCGGCGTGCGGCGCAACGGCTCCAGGCAGGGAAGTGCCTCCATGACGGCGTTCCAGTCCGGATAGGTGCCGGCCGCCGGAACGTGTGCCGCCAGGCTTGCATATGCCGGCGCCCGCAGTACGGGTGAGGCCCGCAGCGATTGCAGATTCGTGGCGGTCAACAGATCGGTCATTTCCATTGCGGCTCTCCTGCTTGTTCGCGCATGTGGTTCTGCTCGAACGCATGGTTATGCATCCAGCGCTCGTCCGTCTGCACATGCCCGCTGCGGACGAATTTCGCCACGCAGCGCCTGAAATCAGTATGGCGGATCTCGTCCGCGACCCGGATCACGTAGCCCTCGGTCCACTCGCGCTCGCTTTCGCGCCAGAGCGCCTGGATCGCCGCGGCGTCGAACTTGCCGTCATAAAGCACGGGCACCGGCTCGATGCCGAGCAAGGCGAACCACTCCACCGTCTCTTCGCAGCCGAGGCATACGTTCCGCGCGTTCCAGACCGAGAATCCCGGGAAGAAGGAAGCCAGGTCCCGGTAACGGATCGAATGCGTCGCGAACAGGTTCTCGCCGCAGACTCGCCATCGATCCGGGATATCCATCCGCATCGCGCCCCAGAATCCCTTAAGCCACTCTCGGCCGGGATGGTGGCGGCTGTCCAGGCTTCTGGCGTGCATGCCGGTGCGGTAGAGCGAGGTGTTTTCTCCGTCCATCTTGGACGTGACAATCACGCGGCGCCCGTGGAACGCATCCAGGGTCTCGATCCTCCGGTCGTTGTCGCCGAGCCCGGGCGACCACGGTAAATGCGGAGTTCGCGGGTACTTCACGCGCTCGGCAACCAAGTGGGCAGGTTTAACTTCCCGAAGCGTTTCGGGTTCTTGCATCGTCATTTCGAACTCCAGAGAAAATTGGAGCCGACGATGGGATGGCGCGTGGCGGACTGGCAGTTGCCGGGAGGCAATCATGCGTTGCTGGTTTTCCACACGACACCTGTCCCGCTAGCGGGGTGGACGTGGCATCCCCGCTCACCGATTGCGCCACGGTGCCAAGGGGGCTGTGACAGCGCCCCGATCCCGGCATAATCTGCAGGAAATACAGAACGAGCCAATTCAATCCATGAACGACTGTCCCCGATGCAGTCACCCAGGCCTGGCCGTTCGCCAGGGCGCTGGCAAACCGGATGCGCTTCCCCATTGCGTTCCGGCCCCTGGGCTGATCGGGAAGCCTGCGATCTTGCCGGCCGTCCTGCTGGCATTGGCTCTCGTTCACAGCCACGACGGCCGGGCGGCGCCGCTGCGCGCGTTCACCATCGAAGAGCACACTGCGGAGCCGCCGCAGTTGTTCCCGCCGACTTACGATGAAGCCGTCACCGCGCTGATCCGCGCGTTCGATGTCGGCGCCATACTTGCCGTCGGCCTGGATCAGGCGTTCGCAAGGCTGCCTGCGAAGATCGGACCGATCCCGAAAGACCGCTACGTGGAGTGCACCCGTACGAAGCTCTCGCCCGAACTGGTGGAGAAGGCTGTCAGGCCCGCGCTGGCAGCGGAAATACAGGATCCCGGCCTGACGATGCGGCTGGCGCGCTTGCTCGGCTCCCCGATCGGGCGCAAGACCAAGGAAGCGGCATTGTCAGGCAAGGCGCTGGCGGATGCAGGGATTACCGGGGCCGACCTGCTCGAGTTCAACCGGTATATGGAGAACCGGGACTTGAAAGCCTTTCTTGAAAACGGAGGCCTGCGCCGCATAAAGGATGCCGTCTCCCGCGTGATCGACGTGGAAAGCAAGGCGGCGGCGAACGCCTGCGTCAGGCAACTGATGCCGTTGTACCGCCTGAAAAACGAGCGCTCGGCATGACCTCGCCCGGCACCCGCCGCATCCGGTCCCCTGCGTGAAATATCGTTACAGTTGTCTCCCGCGGCAAGGCGGCGGCAGGGCTAAAGTCAAATCATGGCTACTGCACGACTAGGATCGAAATGAGACATGGTTTTTTTTGCGCGCTGGGTGTCGGCGCGCTGGCCTGGGCAGCCTCGCAGTCCGCTCTGGCACGCGTCGATGTTGACCTGAATATCGGAGTGCCGGCGCCGGTGGTGGTGCCGGCCCCCGTCTATGCCGCCCCGGCCTATCCGGCTCCGCCGCCCCCGGTGGTTTATCCGGCCCCGCCGCCTGACTATGGGCCGCCCCCGGTCGCCTACGGGCCGCCCCCCGCCTACGGCCCGCCGGTGGTGGTCGCGCCCGCGGTGGTCATCGGGTGGCATGGGGACCGCTACTGGGATGGACGCCGCTGGTGGGGACGGCGCGACTGGTACGCCTATCGCCACCCCTACCCTTATCATCGGTAGCCGCCCGCGGCAGCCGGCGCTGCTTGTGGCAAAGGCGCAACGGGCCGGATGGCATTCGGTTAATTCTTATTACACGCAGGAAAACAAAAAGCCGCCCCGGCAAGGGGCGGCTTCTTGTCTGGCGTGAGCCCCGGCGGG
>NZ_JFJV02000257.1:15764-52188 GCF_000611145.1 Cupriavidus sp. SK-3
GGCGGGCCTGGGTGAGCGTTAGTGGGCCTTCGGACCAATGACGAACTCTCCGTCCTGGTAATCCACCGGCACCACATCCTTGGCGGCAAACTTGCCTTCGAGGATGGCGCGCGCCACCGGGTTCTCGATCTGCTGCTGGATCGCGCGCTTGAGCGGACGCGCCCCGAACACCGGATCGTAGCCAGCGCTGGCGATCTTGGCGATGGCAGCCTCGCTCACTTCGAGCGTCATGTCCATGCGCGCCAGCCGTGCCGTCAGCCGCTCCAGCTGGATGCGGGCAATCGACTCGATATGTTGCTGGTCGAGCGAATGGAACACCACCACCTCGTCGATACGGTTGAGGAACTCGGGCCGGAAATGCGTTTTCACTTCCTGCCATACCGCGCCCTTGACCGCCTCGTGCGGCTCGCCTGTCATCGCCTGGATGATGTGCGAACCCAGGTTGGAGGTCATCACGATCACCGTGTTCTTGAAGTCCACTGTGCGTCCCTGGCCGTCGGTCAGGCGGCCGTCGTCCAGCACCTGCAGCAGCACGTTGAAGACGTCCGGGTGGGCCTTCTCGACTTCGTCGAGCAGGATCACGCTGTACGGCTTGCGGCGCACGGCCTCGGTCAGGTAACCGCCCTCTTCATAGCCCACGTATCCCGGCGGCGCGCCGATCAGCCGGCTCACGCTGTGCTTCTCCATGAACTCGCTCATGTCGATGCGGATCAGGTGGTCCTGCGAATCGAACAGGAACTCGGCCAGCGCCTTGCACAGCTCGGTCTTGCCCACGCCGGTGGGACCGAGGAACAGGAACGAGCCGTAAGGCTTGTTCTCGTCCGACAGGCCGGCACGCGAGCGGCGGATGGCGTCCGACACCAGGCGCACGGCCTCGTCCTGGCCAACCACGCGGCGGTGCAGGTAGTCCTCCATCTGGATCAGCTTCTCGCGCTCGCCCTGCATCATCCTCGACACAGGGATGCCGGTCGCGCGGCTCACCACTTCGGCGATTTCCTCGGCGCCAACCTGTGTGCGCAGCAGCTTGTTGGGCTGCTTCTGCTCGCTGGCCTCGGCCACGGTGGCGGCCTTCAGCTTGCCTTCGAGTTCGGGCAGCTTGCCATACTGCAGCTCGGCTACCTTGTCGAGCTTGCCCTCGCGCTGCAGGCGCGTGATCTCCAGGCGGATCTTGTCGATCTCTTCCTTGAGCGCGGCCGCGCCCTGGGCGGCACCCTTCTCGGCCTTCCAGATCTCCTCGAGGTCGGCGTACTCCTTCTCCAGGCGGCTGATTTCCTGCTCGATCAGTTCGAGACGCTTCCTGGAGGCTTCGTCGGTTTCCCGCTTGACCGCCTCGCGCTCGATCTTGAGCTGGATGGTGCGGCGCTCGAGCTTGTCCATCACCTCCGGCTTGGAGTCGATTTCCATCTTGATGCGCGCGCCGGCTTCGTCGATCAGGTCGATCGCCTTGTCGGGCAGGAAGCGGTCGGTGATATAGCGGTGCGACAACTCCGCCGCGGCGACGATGGCCGGGTCGGTGATCTCCACGCCGTGGTGCAGTTCATACTTCTCCTGCAAGCCGCGCAGGATGGCGATGGTGGCCTCCACGCTGGGCTCGTCGACCAGCACCTTCTGGAAGCGGCGCTCCAGCGCGGCATCCTTCTCGATGTACTTGCGGTATTCGTCCAGCGTGGTGGCGCCGATGCAGTGCAACTCGCCGCGCGCCAGCGCGGGCTTGAGCATATTGCCCGCGTCGATCGCACCCTCGGCCTTGCCGGCGCCGACCATGGTGTGCAGTTCGTCGATAAAAACGATGGTCTGGCCCTCGTCCTTGGCGATATCCGACAGCACGGCCTTGAGCCGTTCCTCGAACTCGCCGCGGTACTTGGCGCCGGCCAGCAGGCCCGCCATGTCAAGCACCAGCACGCGCTTGTTCTTCAGGCTTTCCGGCACTTCGCCATTGACGATGCGCTGGGCCAGGCCTTCCACAATGGCGGTCTTGCCCACGCCCGGCTCGCCGATCAGCACAGGGTTGTTCTTGGTGCGGCGCTGCAGGATCTGGATAGCGCGGCGGATTTCGTCGTCGCGGCCGATCACGGGGTCGAGCTTGCCGATACGGGCGCGCTCGGTGAGGTCCACGGTGTACTTCTTGAGTGCCTCGCGCTGGGTCTCGGCGTCGGCGCTGTTGACCGAATCGCCGCCGCGCACGGCTTCGATGGCGGTCTCGAGCGACTTGCGCGCCAGGCCGTTCTCGCGGGCGACGCGGCCGGCCTCGCCTTTGTCGTCAGCCACGGCGAGCAGGAACAGTTCGCTGGCGATGAACTGGTCGCCACGCTTGATGGCTTCCTTCTCGGTGGCGTTGAAGAGCGCGTTAAGCTCGCGCCCGACCTGGACCTCGCTGGTGCCCTGAACCTGCGGCAAGCGCTTGATGGCGGCATCGAGCGCGGTGGTCAGGCCGCCGACGTTGACGCCGGCGCGCGACAGCAGCGCGCGGGCGGCGCCGTCGTTCTGCGCCAGCAAGGCGCGCAGCACGTGCAGCGGGTCGATATATTGGTTGTCGTTGCCGATCGCCAGGCTCTGGGCATCGGCCAGCGCTTCCTGGAATCGGGTAGTGAGTTTGTCAAGTCGCATTTAGGAGCCCTCTTTTTTCGGATGAGTGTCCCGATGCGGAAGGCGGGGCGTCTGCGCCCCGGCCTGCCGATCCCGCCACCCGGGCCGGNTGCCGATCCCGCCACGCGGGCCGGACACTGGATGTCTGATCGAAAGATAAGGCTTTGCGCCTACATTTCAAGGCCTGACTGCAGGGCCATTGATGTGGCGCAGGAAATACGTTGCGACCTGTTCCCTCCCGCGCATTTCACGCGGCCGCGAGCGTCCGCTTGTCTTCCAGGTTGCGCACCAGCACCAGGGCTTCGCCGGCCAGCACCACGCGGCCATCGTCCCCGGTGACGATGGTGGCCAGGTTGACCAGATCCTTGTCGCCGCGCAGGCGCACGATCCGCACCGAGGCGGTCAGCAATTCGCCCAGCCGCGCCGGCGACCGCAGCCGCAGCGACTGTTTCATCCAGCCGGTGCCGCGGCCCGGCAAGCGCGTGCCCAGCAGGTCCGAGAACATGCCGGCCAGCAGGGGCAGCGGCACGATGGCGCCCCCGAAGCCGCGGCTGCGGGCAAATACCGGGTCGGTATAGAAGGCGTTGCCATCGTCGGTCAACGCCACATATTCATCGATATCGCCGGCGCTGAAACTGCGTACCGCCGAAGCCTCCTGGCCGACGCTGAGGTGATAGAGCCTCCGGTCGCCGTCCACCGCGGCGGCAAGGCGCCCGGCGGCGTCCGCCTCGTCAAGCGGCGCCTGCGCCAGCGTTTCGGCACTTGCGTCGACCAGCAGGATCGCATCTCCATGTGCCGTAATCTGCTCATCGGTAGCTGCCGTTCGGTTACGGCCACGCTGCATGCAGCGGATCTCGGTGTCCAGGGCGATACGGTCCTGGCCGGGCGTGTCGTTCAGCACCAGCACTGCCGCCACGCCGTCGCCGACGAAGGTGGGACGAGGAAACATCAGCGTCTGCCCGATCGGCAGGACCGGCCTGGGGTTGCTGCGCCGCATCTGCGCGCACAGCAGCGAAAACAGGAACATGCCGTGCGCCACGGTCGCGCCGAAATGCGTCGTCCTGGCGAACTGCGGGTCGCAGTGAATGGGATTGTCGTCGCGCGAGAGCGAAGCGAAGCGGTCGAAATCTTCTTGCGTCAGGACGCGCGTGCGGGATGCCTTCATCAGTTGGGTACCTCTACGGTGCTGCCGATGACCGTAATCCGGTCCGCATTGGCCGGGGTGGCGGCAAACGGCGGCAAGTTGGTGGGCAGAATGGTGGGCGCCGGCGACAAGATGCCGCCGCGCGCGATCGTGCGCACCACCTGCGAGGGCGGCAGCGCGGTGCCGGTGGTGAGGTTGGCGTAGACCGCGTCGAGCGCCCGGTTCAGGTAGACGTGGAGCGGGATATAGCGATTGTCATAGCCCGCTACCGCGCCGATAAAACTGTCGAAGTGCTGGCCGTTCGTGACTTCCATATAGGAGAGATTGCTGGCGCTGCCCTCCTTGAGCCGGTTGTAGCCGAGATAGGGCCGCGAGGTATGGTTGACCGGCAGCAGCGCATCGCTGCGGCCATGCACGATGATGGCCGGCTTGCCATGCAGGTCGCCCGAGCGCAGCGTCTGCGCCAGCCCCGCCTGCAGCGCCTGGGCCTGGGTGCCGGCGCCGGTCAGCAGTGCGCGCAGGCAGCGGGCGCCATCGAGGTTGGCATCGGCCAGGCTTGTGCCGGGCGATCTGGAATAGAGGTCGCGCAGTGGCCCGCCGGGGTTGTTGTCGTTGATCAGTTGCACGCCGGCCGCCGGTGGCACGCCATTGCCCGTCGAATACAGCACATTAAGCGTGGCCGGCGCGATCGTGGCCGGCGTCAGCACCGCCGTCCCGGTGGCGGCAAAGCTGTAGCCGCACAGACGGTCGGCCACGGCGGCACGCGCCAGCGCGTTGGCAAATGTCACGGATACCGCACTGGCCACCTCAAAAAGGGCAAGCGACGGATGGAGCGCGTCGGAATCCGACTCCCAGCCGGCATCATGCAGCTTCTGCAACGCATCGGCAGCCCGGCTGGCCCCGTCGGCCCCAGTGACCAGCCCGGCATTGGCCAGCGACTGGCAGCGGTTGAGCGCCGGTTGCACGAGCCCGACGGCGGGCAATGCATACAAGGCCACGCCCGGCGCATTCACCAGCGCGGTCGCCTGCGAGGTGCAAAGTTGCATCAGGTTGGCCGTGGTGGTGTAGTCATACAGCACAAGCCCCGACTTGCTGACCGGCACCCCACCGCGCGTGACGATCACCCCGGTGTTGGCGGGCAGGTTGAGATTCGGCTCGGCCACCGCCACGCCGTCGATCAGGCCCTGGGTATCCTGCTCCGCCGCGGCGACGGCCGCGCCACCGCCATTGGAGACGCTGGACGCGATGACAACGATCTTGTCGGGGCCGAAGCTGCGCTGGCGCGTGCCATCGGAGGCCACCGTGCCAAACCGGTCATTGATGGCCCAGATCGCGAATTCGGCGGCCTGCAGCGTGAAGGTGCCCCAGTCCTTCTCGGGATTGCGCTGCGAATGGGCGTGCTTGAACGCGAGCCGGTGCGGCGCCAGCGCATTGAAGGCGGCCAGGCTGGTATTCGGGAACGGGGCGGCGAACTGCGCGCTGGTGCCGGCGGCGGTACGGTTGGCTCGCGTGCCGTCGATCAGCGGCACGGTGTCGGTATCCAGGTCGTGCGGCGCGGCACCGGTGCCCTTGTCCGTATAGGCGACGGCGCAGCCGCGCTTGAGCGCCCACTCGCCAGTGGAAATCGCGCCGTAGACGCCCCGCGAGCCGGACGAGGTGGCCGTGATCAGGCAGGGCTTGGCCACGTTGAAACTGTCGGGAATCTGCACCAGCATCGTCACATTCTGCTGGCCGCTGCCATCGTCCGAGAAGGCCAGGTACTCGCGCCCGGCGACCTTCCCCTGCCCGCTGGTGACATTGCCCTGCGCGTCCACGTTGGGGCCATACAGGCTGCCATAGCCACCGCCCACCGTGATATCCACCAGCGCGCGGTAGTTGGTATAGATGGCATAGCGGCGCAACTCGGCCGCCGTGGGCGCCGCGGGGTTCAGCGGCACCGGCGCCGTGGCCGAGCCCAGGCCGTCCTTGCCAAGACCGGCGGTGAGCAGGTCGTCGGTGTTGCCGTCGTAGGTCGTAATCGCTACCGCACCGATATTCGCCGGCTTGGGATTGGGATTGGGATTGCCGTTGTTCGCATTGTTGTCGCTCGAGCCGCATGCCACCAGCAGCAGGCCTGCCGCGCCTGCCAGCGCCAGGCGCCCTCCGCGTCCGCACCTACCGCCATGCCCTGCAAGTCCGCGCAACATGTTGACCCCCTTTTGCATGCTTGATCTATCGGAACGCAATACAGAAACGAGAATTACAGAGACGAGAATTTCACAAGACAGCAACTGCATGACATCGAACTGCGCGGCGACAGGCGCTGGCCGCCGCCTCATTGCGCCTGGAAACGCGCGCGCAACTTGTGTTTTTCCACCTTGCCGGACGGCGTGCGCGGCAGCGCCTCGATGATCCGGACGTGGCGCGGCACCTTGTAGCCTGCCAGCGCCGCGCGGCAATGCGCGAGCACCCCTTCAGCATCGAGCGCCACGCCTGGCCTGGCCACCACCAGGGCCATGCCGACTTCGCCCCAGCGCGCGTCCGGCACGCCGATGACGGCCGCCTCGGACACCCCGGCAAGCTGGAACAGCACGTTTTCCACTTCGGCGGGATAGACGTTCTCGCCACCGGAAATAAACATGTCCTTGGCGCGGTCGACGATGTAGTAATCGCCCTCCTCATCCATGTAGGCGATGTCGCCGGAATGCAGCCAGCCGCCGCGAATGGCGGCATCGGTGGCCTGCGGCAGGTGCCAGTAGCCCGGCGTGACGCCCGGCCCCTTGATCAGCAACTCGCCGCGCTCGCCGGGCGCCACGTCGCGGCCGTGCGCATCCACCACCCGTGTCAGCATCGAGCCCACCGGCTTGCCGATGGTGCCGATCTTGCGGCGCGCGGTGGCTTCGTCGCAGACAAACACGGTGGGACCGGTCTCGGTCATGCCGAAGCCGAAGCAGATCGTCACGCCCTTGGCCAGGTAGGCCTCCAGCAAAGGCCGCGGCACCGCCGAGCCGCCCGCGGACATATTGCGCACCCGCGAAAAATCCGCCGCCGCGAAGCCGGCATGCTGGCTCAGGAAGAGATAGACCGCGGGCACGGCAAAGAACATGGTGATGCCCTCGCCGGCGCCGGCATCGAGCTTGCCCAGCGTGACCGCGGCATCGAACTGCCGCATGATATGCACGGTGCCGCCGGCATGGAGCACCGGGTTGGCATACAGGTTCAGCCCGCCCGTATGGAAGAACGGCAGCACATTGAGGAACACGTCGTCGCGCGTGATCTTGTTGGCCAGCATGGCGTTGACGGCATTGAAGAAGACCATGCCATAGGTCTGTATCACGCCCTTGGGACGGCCAGTGGTGCCCGAGGTATATAGCAGGTGCCAGACCTCGTGCTCGTCGCGGCAAGGCATCTCGATGATGCGGCCCGAACTGCCGGCCAGCATCGCTTCATACTCCATCCAGCCTCCCGGCACATCGGCGCTCTCGTCGTCGGCCAGGTGCAGGACCGCGCGCAGGGGCAGCGCGCTGCTCAAGTCCGCGGCGGTAGCCAGGAAGCCATCGCCGGCCACCAGCACGTCGGGCGCGCAGTCGCGCAGGATGGGCAACAATTCCGCCGCCGGCAGGCGCCAGTTCAGGCAGACCATCACCATGCCGGCCTTGGCGCAGCCGTAGAGCATCTCGAAATAATCGGAGCTGTTGTGGGCCAGCACGGCCACGCGGGCGCCAGGCGCCAGCTGCAACCGCTCGCCCAGGTACTCGGCGAAGCGGCTGGCACGTTCGTCGAACTGCCGGTAGGTCACCTTGCGGCCGCTCTCCACGTCGACCAGCGCCACCTTGTCCGGCGTGTGCAGAGCGTTCTTGTGCAGCCAGTCGACTACATACATGGTCCTGGATCTCCGCTTGTCGGTGTCTTTGTTATAGCGCTTCTTATCGTGCTTGTTAATATTTGCCGCATGGTCCGGCACCGGTCGCAAAGCGCTACGACGCTACCTCGTGCTCGGAGCGATCGCCGCGCAGGCGGCCAACGATGCCTTGCGGGAAGTAGTACACGCTGAGGATGAACAGCAGGCCGAGCCACAACAGCCAGCGGTCCGGATGCAGCAGCCCCGAGAGCAGCGGCACGGCCGTGGTGGCCTCGCTGGCCAGCTTCATCACATCCTGCAGGTAGGTTTGCGCCACCAGGAACAGCGTGGTCCCGATGATGGCGCCGTACAGTGTCCCCATGCCGCCGATCACCACGATCAGCAGGATGTCGACCATGATCTCGAACGACAACGAAGTATCGGGCCCGTTGTAGCGCAGCCAGAGCGCCATCAGCACGCCGGCCAGCGTGGCGAACCCGGCCGACAGCACGGTGGACACGGTCCGGTACACCACGGTGCGGTAGCCGATCGCCTCGGCGCGGAAATCGTTCTCGCGGATCGCCTGCAGCACCCGGCCGAACGGCGAGTTGACCACGCGCAACAGCAGCAGGAACAGCACCAGCGCGCCGGCGAACACGAAGTAGTAGGAGAACAGCTTGCCGTTGAGCGGCACGCCGAACCACTCGGCGTCTCCCAGCGTAAAGCCTGGCGTGAAGACCTCCGGCACCTTGAAGGTGATGCCATCCTCGCCGCCGGTCCATTCCGACAACTGCGATACCAGCGTGGCGAAGGCGGTCGCCACCGCCAGCGTGATCATGGCGAAGAAGATGGCCCTGACCCGCAGCGAGAACAGCCCGATCAGGAAGGCCAGCGCCATCGACACCGCCAGCGCGCCCAGCGTGCCGAGCGCCAGCGCGCCCCACCCCGGATCGAGCCGCGACATGGCGATCGCCACGCCATAGCCGCCGATGCCGAAGAACATGGTATGGGCAAAGGAGACGATGCCGGTATAGCCGAGCAGCAGGTCGTAGCTGGCCACCAGCACCACGAAGATGCAGATCTTGGCCGCCATGTTGAGCGCGCGCGCGCCGGGAAACAGGAACGGCGCACAGGCCAGCGCCAGCAGCATCGCCACCAGGATGACGGTGAGCACTCGGCTTCTTGGCAGGTCGCCGGAAAGCAATCGGATCATGGTTTTCCTCGGCGCTCAGCGCTTGGCTACCGGGTACAGGCCCTGCGGACGCCACAGCAGGATCATTACCATCAGCAGGATGTTCGAGAACAGCGCTACCTTGGGAAACAGGAAGCCGGTGTAGTTGGCCATCAGCCCGACCAGCAAGGCGCCGACGAAGCAGCCGGTGGTGGAGCCAAGCCCGCCGATGATGATGACGATAAAGATCAGCACATTGACCTGGGCGCCGATGGCGGCGGTGATGTTCTGCTGGTACAGGCCCCACAGCACGCCGCCCATCCCGGCCAGGCCGGCACCCACCACGAACACGCCGATAAACAGGCGGCGGATGCGATAGCCGAGTGACTCCACCATCTCGCGGTTTTCCACGCCGGCGCGGATCAACAGGCCAATGCGGGTACGGTTGAGCACCAGCACCATGGAGACGAAGATCACCAGCCCGAGCACCACGGCGATCAGGCGGTATTTCTCGATCGCCGCATCGCCCAGCAAGACCGCGCCGCGGAAGGTGGTGGGCACCTGCAGCGCGATGGTTTCGGCGCCCCAGATGGCCTTGATCAGTTGCTCCGCCACGATCATCCCGCCCATGGTGATCAGGATCTGCTTCAGGTGCTGGCCGTAGACCGGGCGCACCACGATGCGCTCGAACAGGAAGCCGATCGCGCCCGCCGCCACCATCGCCGCTCCGATGGCGAGGCCAAACACGGCCAGGTTGAGCGCCAGGCTGTCGGCCTCCACCCAGGCGCCCAGCGGCAGCAGCACCGACGCCGCCACGTAGGCGCCCAGCGCGATGAACGCACCGTGGCCGAAGTTGAGGACGTCCATCAGGCCGAACACCAGCGTCAGCCCCGAGGACACCACGAACACGATCATGCCCATGGCAAGGCCGGCAATGGTCAGGGTGAGCCAGGTCGAGCCACTGCCGATCAGGGGATAGGCCAGCAGCATCAGCAGCGGGGCCAGCGCCAGCGGCGTCCAGTCGAGCCGGACCCTGGGGAGGTCGGCCGGCGCCGCCGGCGTGGTGGGTAAGGAGCTTGTACTCGTCATTGTCTCGGTCCTGACGATTCTTGTTTGATTGCGTGAAGGCCTTGATGGCCCGCCACGGGCGGCGGCACTTGCCACCGCGCTTCATGCCGCGCCCGGCGCTACTGATGCGCCGCCAGCGACAAACCCAGCAGCCGCTGCTGCAAGGCCTCGTCCCCTGCCAGCTCAGCCATGTTGCCCGTATGCACCACGCGCCCGTCATCCATCACGGCGACCGTATCCCCCACCGACCTGGCCATGTGGAAGTTCTGCTCCACCAGCAGGATCGACACGTCTGTCTGCTTGAGCTCGCGGAAGACCGTGATCATGTTCTGGATGATGGCCGGCGCCAGGCCCTTGGTCGGCTCGTCGACGATCAGCAGCTTGCGCGGCTCGATAATGGCCCGCGCCACCGACAGCATCTGCTTTTGCCCGCCGGACAACACGCCGGCTCGCTGGTGCCAGAAAATCTTCAGCGCGGGAAACATGCGGAATACCCAATCCAGCCGCTGCCCGTCGATGGCGCCGCTGCGCGCGGCCAGGCGCATGTTCTCGGCCACGGTCAGCTCGGAGAACACGCTCATGTTCTCCGGCACGTAGGCGATGCCGGCCTGCGCGATGGCGGGCGTGCCGCGGCGCGTGATATCCGCGCCGTCGAACGCGATGCGCCCCTCGCTGGCCTGCCAGAGATTCATGATGGTGCGCAGCGTGGTGGTCTTGCCGGCGCCATTGCGCCCGAGCAGCATCGTCACGCCGCCGCGCGGCACCGAAAAGCTCACGCCGTGCAGGATGTGATATGGCCCGATATGCGTCTGCACGCCATCCAGGCGCAGGATGGGTGTTGCCGGTCCGTCAGCCATGACTGCCCTCCCCCTGCACGCCGTCGTCGGCGGCGCCGATCCCGAGATAAGCCTGTTGCACGATCGGCGAGGCGATCACCTCGGCCGGGTCACCGTCCGCCATGAGGTTGCCGTTATGCAGCACGATGATGCGGTCGGCCAGCGAGCGCACCACATCCATCTTGTGTTCCACCAGCAGCACCGTCTTGCTCCTGTCGCGCTTGATCTCCTGGATCAGGTCCAGGATGACGGGCACCTCGTCCACGCTCATGCCGGCGGTCGGCTCGTCGAACATGAAGATGCGCGGTTGCAGCGCCAGCAGGATGCCCACCTCCAGCTTGCGCTGGTCGCCGTGCGGCAGCGAGGCAACAGGCAAATGGCGCTTGTCGGCCATGGCCACGCGTTCGAGACAGCGCTCTGCCTCGGCGCGTACCGCGCCGTTGCCGCTCCACACGGACCACAGGTCCAGTCCGATGCGTTGCCGCGCCTGCACCGCCAGCCGCACATTCTCGAACACCGACAGGTTCGGGAACAGGCTGGTCAGCTGGAAAGCCCGGCCAATGCCGCGCGCCGCCTTGTGTGGCACCGGCAGCCGCGTCACATCCTCGCCGCCAAGCAGGATCTGCCCGGCGGTGGGCGGCAACTGGCCCGAGATCAGGTTGAAATAGGTGGTCTTGCCAGCCCCGTTGGGGCCGACGATGCAGGTCAGCTCGCCCGGTCGGAACGCGCATGACACCGCATTGACCGCCACATGCCCGCCAAAGCGGATGGTGAGGCCGCGCGTCTCTAGCGCGGGCGGCTCCGCCACCGCCCGCGAGAGCGCCGCCGTCGTGTCGATGGAAGAGGCGCCCACCGTCATCACCGCTTGTTGCGGATCGGCACGTTCATCTCCTCCGGCTTGATCTCGCGAATCAGCTCGGGCACACCCCAGGCGAACGCCGGATCGACCTTGATCTTGAAGTGATACATCGACTGCAGGGCCTGGTGGTCTTCCTTGCGGAACGTCATCTTGCCCTTGGGCGTCTCGAACGACATGCCCTCCATCGCGCCGATCAGCTTCTCGGTGTTGGTGTCGCCATTGGTCTTCTTGAGCGCCTCGACCAGCGCGATGCCGGCCGACATGCCACCCGCGGTAAAGAAGTCAGGCGGCGACTTGAACTTGGTGTAGTGGTTGGATACCAGCCACTCGTTGGCCTTGTTCTTGGGAATGCCGAAGTAGTAGTACGTCGCGCCTTCCATGCCGGGGAAGTTCTTGTAGTTGCTCATGGCGGGCAGGATATTGCCGCCCGTGGCGATCTCGATGCCGTAGCGCTTGGGGTCGAGGTCGGCGATCTTGAACGGATTGCCGGCGCCGGCCCAGATGATGAAGATGATCTTGCGGCCCGGCTTGTCCTTGAGCGAATCAAAGAGGCGCTGGGCGCCGGCGGTGAAGTCCGTGGTGTTGGTGGGCAGGTATTCCTCGTGAACGATCTTGGCGTTCTTGAGCGCGCCCTTGAAAGCCTTCACGCCGTCGCGGCCGAAGGCGTAGTCCTGCGCCAGCGTGGCGATCTGCACGCCGGGCTTGTCCAGCGCCACCGCGTTGGAGATGGCGTCCTGGGACGAGTTGCGGCCGGTGCGGAAGATATAGCGGTTCCACTTCTCGCCGGTGATCGAATCCGCCACGGCGGGCTCGACCAGCAGGATCTTCTTGTATTCCTCGGCCACCGGCAGCATCGCCAGCGCGGTGCCGGAGGACGTGGGCCCCACTGCGATGTCCGCGCGATCGTCGCTATAGGCCGCGGCAAGCTGGGCCTTGGCGACGTCGGGCTTGCCCTGGGTATCCTTCTCCAGCACCACCAGCTTGTTGCCGTTGACCATCATGGTGCCGTTGGTGGCATAGTCCAGCCCCATCATCAGCCCGGTCTGGGTCTGCTTGGCGTAGGCTTCCAGCGCCCCTGTCTTGTCGTAGACGTGGGCAATGCGGATGTCCTTGGCAAAGGTACCGCCGGCGGCCAGCAGGCCGGCCAGCGCGAACGCGGCTGCGGCTTGGTGCTTGAGTTGCATTCTGTGTCTCCTCTTTGGGTTTCTCTGTTTCTCTTATTGTTGCAAGTAGAGATGCTGCTCGATAACTGCTGATCGCGGCGATTGACCGTGGCCGCCCTATTGCTCCGCTCCTTCAGCCCGCATCCGCGCCGCCCAGGAAGCGGCGCATGCCGGCGGCGGCCTCGGCGCGTGTCACCTGCGCCACAAACGCCGCGCGCTCTCGCTCGAGGCCGTGCGCCAGGACCTCGGGGTCCCAGCGCAGCAACGCGCGCGTACTCGCCACGCTGCCGGCTACCTTGTCCTTCAGTCCGGCCGCCAGCGACAGCGCCATGGCCTCGGCTTCGCCGGTAGGCGCGAGATGCGTGACCACGCCCAGCGAGGCGGCTTGCCCCGCGGTCAACGTCGTGTTCTCAAGCTGGATCGCGCGCGCCCTTGCGGCGCCAATCATCTGGGGCAGCATGGCGGTCCAGCCACCGTCCGGGCTGAAGCCCACCACGGTGTAGTACGGCGCAATGCGCGCGCCCTCGCCCAGCACCGTCATATCGCAGGCGAGCGCCAGGCCCAGCGCGCCGCCGGTCAACCAGCCCTCCACCGCAGCGATCACCGGGCAACGCAGCGCCGCCAGGCGCAGGATGGTGGCGTTCAGCAGGCCCAGCAGCCGCTGCGCATACTGTTCCAGTTCAGCGCTTTGCGGCGGGAAAGCGGCAAAGGCCCCCACGTCGCCGCCCGTGGAAAACGACCGGCCGGCATGGCCGAGTACCACGGCGCGGACGTCCGGATCGGCCTCCACGCGTTCAAGCGCCGCCAGCAAGTCCTCCAGCAACCCTGGCACCAGGCTGTTGTGGCGCTCGGCGCGGTTGAGCCGCAGCACTGCCGTGCTGCCGCTACGCTCGACCAGTACCAGCGCGCTCATCGTGCGGCCAACCCGTGAGAGATCATGTCGAAGGCGGTATCGACCACCTTGTCCATCGACGCCGGCCGCTTCCACAGCGCGTAGCGCATACCGAGGAAGTTGCTGATGCCGATCAGGCACCACGCCCGCACTTCGGCATCGCCCGGCGAAATCTCGCCCTGCTCCTCGGCCTTGCCCAGGCGCCGGCTGTAGACGTCGGCGAAGACCTGGAAATAGCTGCTGTAGATGGTCTCGTCGACCGAGTAGGAATCGAGCACGATGCGGTACAGGTTCTTGTGGCGCGAAACGAAGGAAAGGAACGCCTTGAGCCCGAGCCGCTCGGCCTCGATCTGCGTTTGCGCCTGCCCCACGTGCTTGCGCAGGTGAGCGCGAACCAGTTCCAGCATGTGCTGCACCAGCGCGCGGAAGATGTCTTCCTTGTCCTTGAAGTAAAGGTAGAAGGTGCCCATTGCCACTTCGGCCTCCTGCGTGATCTCGGAGATCGAAGCCACGTAGTAGCCCTTCTCGCCGAACACCTTTTCGGCGGCGCGCAGCAGCGCTTCGCGGGTCTTCTGGCCGCGTGCGGTCTTGGGCTGGCTTACGCCGGATTCGGTGAGGGACATCGGGGCTCCGCAGTGACTGGTCAGGCCGGAAGTTCGGCGGCTACATCGCGGTTTTGCACCGCGGCAGCCGCGCCCTCCGGACAACCTCAAAACATGATAGCTGATTCATGTTTCATGATATAAAGTTAGCGATCCGAATGTCAATACATCGCTTACCCGGAGCCCCGCCCTCCCGGGGGAACATGGGCACGCCCCCCCCTGGCAAGCCACCACATCGACTGGAACCATCGCCATTGGATGCTTCTCACACGGCACCTGCCACGCAAGATGAGCCAGCCGGCCTTGCTCCGGCCTTCGCCGTCCACACCGCCAGCGCGGCCCGGCCAGGCTGGCGGGAGACGGGCAGCGGGCAAGCGTTGCTGCTCCTGCACGGGTGGTCGCTATCCGGCGAAGCCTTCGACGGCCAGCGCGCGCTGGCGCGACTCGGCTATCGCGTAATCGCCCCCGACCACGCCGGACACGGCTTGTCTGCTGCGCTGCCGCATGCGGGGCAAGCCAGCATTGCGCGACTGGCCGCGGACGCGGCAGCGCTGATCGGGCACCTGGGCCTGCGGGACGTCGTGGTGGTCGGATGGTCGATGGGGGCGATGGTGGCCTGGGAACTGATGCGCGGCCATCCCGCGCTGCCGCTGGCCGCCATCGGCGCCATCGACATGACGCCGCGCCTGGTCGGCGACGCGGAATGGCCGCACGGCCTTCACGGATGCTACGACAGGGTCCAGGCCGCAAGAATGGCCATGCACGTGCGCAAGGACTGGCCCAGCCTGATCGATTCGGTGCGCGCCGGACTCTGGTCCGCCGGCAGCGAACCCGATGCGGCGCAATCAGGCCGCATCACCGGCATGATGCGGCAGTGCGCGCCGGACGCGCTCGCCGCGCTGTGGGAAGACATGGCGCGCCAGGACTATCGCCCGGCGTTGTGCCAGGCTCGCCTTCCCTTATTCCACCTGGTCGGGCAGCACAGCCGACTCTATGCGCCGGCCGTGGGCCTGGCCACACTGGCACTGCAACCGGCCGCGCGCCTTGCCACCGTCGATGGCACCGGCCATGCCCCACATATGGAGCGGCCGGCGGCCTTCAACACAGCCTTGCTTGGGATGCTTGACTGGCCTGGCTTGCCGGCTGCGCCGGCGCCATGAGCCGCTACCTTCAGGCCAGCAGCCGGTAGGTCCACAAGCCCAGCGCGGTCAGCAGCAGCGAGCCACCAAGATGCGCGGCCAGGTGAACCGCCGCCCAGCCATAGTCGCCCGCCATCAGGTTGGCGACAACCTCGCTGGAGAAGGTGGAAAAGGTGGTCAGGCCACCCAGGAAGCCGGTCACGGCCAGCAGGCGCCATTCGGGCGACAGATCCGCGTGCGCGCCAAAGAATCCTGCCGCCAGGCCGATCAGGTAACCGCCCACCAGGTTGGCCGTCAGCGTGCCATAGGGCAGCGCCGGGTTGGCCGCATTCCACAGGACCGAGAACACCCAGCGCAGCCAGGCCCCCATCGCGGCACCGACCCCGACCGCAACAAAACCGAGCCCGCCCATCAGTGCTTGATGCCCGTGTCTTCCGCCCGCACCGGGGTGGCGCTGCCTTCCGGCGCCTCGCCGCTGGCATTCAGCGAGCGAATGCCCCAGCGCGCCAGCGCGGACTCATCGGTCACCCGCGCGTCGACCCAGCGCGCGCCCTCCGGCGTCTGTTCCTTTTTCCAGAACGGCGCTTCGGACTTGAGGTAATCCATGATGAACTCGCAGGCGGCAAACGCATTGCCGCGATGCGCGGAGGCCACCGCCACCAGCACGATCTGGTCCAGCGGCAGCAGGGGGCCGACCCGATGCACGATGGTGACGCCGAGCAGTTCCCAGCGCTCACGCGCAACGGCTTCGATCCGCGCCAGCGCCTTTTCGGTCATGCCGGGATAGTGTTCCAGTTCCATCGCGCTGACCGCGCTGCCGTCGTTCATGTCTCGCACGGTGCCGATGAAACTGGCCACCGCGCCCACGCCCGGCTGGCCGTGGCGCAATGCCGCTACCTCCGCGCCCAGGTCGAAATCCTCGCGCTGCACTCTGACGCTCATGTCAGCCTCCGGTCACCGGCGGGAAAAACGCCACTTCGCAGCCGTCGGCCAGCATGCTGTCAGCGCTCGCCACCTCATGGTCCACGGCCATGCGCAAGGCCCGGCCTTCAGCCAGCACCTCGGCCCACGCACCGCCGCGGGCGCCCAGCCACCGCCGCAGGTCCGCAACGGTGGCCACCGCCGGGGGCACCTCGACCCGTTCCTGTCCCAGGCCCAGCTGCTCGCGCACGCTGGCAAAAAAACGCAACTCGATATGCATGGCGGTCTCGCTCCTCATGCCAGCAGGCCGTCGAAAGCGATGTACTGCACGGTGTCGCCCCGCGCGATCGCCTGGTTGGGCGGATTGTCGACCAGGCCGTCGCCCCACACGGTGGAGGTCAGCACCCCCGAACTCTGGTTGGGAAACAGGTCGAGCCCGCCGGCCTGGTTGACACGCACGCGCAGGAACTCATTGCGGCGGTCGCCCTTGCGCAGGTCGAAATCGGCACGCAGCGGCAGCCGGCGCGGCAACACGTTCTGCACGCCCTGCAGCCGCAGGATAAAGGGCCGCACGAACAGCAGGAACGTCACGAAGCTGGAGACCGGATTGCCCGGCAGGCCCAGGAAACAGGCCGGCGCCTGATCGCCGCGCGCTACCTCGCCGAAGGCCAGCGGCTTGCCCGGCTTGATGGCGATCTGCCACAGGTTGAGCCGCCCTTCCGCCTCCACGGCCGGCTTGATGTGGTCTTCCTCGCCCACGGAGACGCCGCCGGAGGTGATGATCAGGTCATGCCCATCGGCGGCCCGGCGCAGGGTGTCGCGCGTGGCGGCCAGGGTGTCGGGCACGATGCCGAAATCGCTGACCTCGCACCCCAGGTTTTCCAGCAGTCCGCGCAGCGTGAAGCGGTTGGAGTTGTAGATGGCACCGGGCTTGAGCGGCTCGCCCGGCATGGCCAGTTCGTCGCCGGTAAAGAACACCGCCACCTTGATGCGCCGCACAACGTCCAGCGCCGCCTGCCCTACCGAGGCGGCCAGCCCCAGCGCTTGCGGTGTGAGCCGCGTGCCGGCTGGCAGGATCACGCTGCCGGCGCGGATGTCCTCGCCGGCCCGGCGGATCCACTCGCCCGGTTGCGGCGCGTGATTGACGATCACATCGTCGCCTTCCGCCACGCACTGTTCCTGCATCACCACCGCGTCCGCCCCCGGCGGGATCAGGCCACCGGTGAAGATGCGGGCAGCCGTGCCGGCCGCCAGCGCCGTGCCGACATGGCCGGCGGGAATGCGCTGGGCCACCCGCAGCCGCGCGCCCGGCGCGGTCACGTCGGCACTTCGCACGGCGTAGCCGTCCATCGATGTATTGTCGGCCGGCGGCACGTCCAGCGTGCTCGATACCGGCACGGCCAGCACGCGCCCGTTGGCGTCCAGCGTGGCGATGCGCTCGGACTCGGCGAGAGGGCTGGCGCCGGCCAGCAAGGCTTCGAGAGCCTGGGCCATGGTCAGCATGGGGGGACGGGCGGGCGCGGCAGCTTGGGTCATGACGGAAACAGGTAGGTAAGTCAGCGTGAGACAGCAAACCCATGGCCATCCATCCGCCATGGGAAACGGCCCGCGTACCGCCGCCGATACATCCGGGCCAATGCGAGGGCCGTGCGATTCAGCTCGGCAAGTCTGATTGTAGCGAGTTGGCGCGCAGGCGGCAGGAACGCCGCCTGCAGGGGCTGGCGCCTACAGGCCCGTGTGGCCGGCGATATAAGCCTTGATCCGGTCCACCTCGGCCGGCACCACCTCGAAGCGCTGCGGCAGGTTTTCGATGCCTTCGAAGCTGGCCGGACGCTCCGGCTCGTGGCCAAGCGCCTCGCGGATGGTGTCGGCGAACTTGGCAGGCAACGCGGTTTCCAGCACCAGCATCGGCACGCCGGGCGTGAGATGCTCGCGCGCGACCTTGATGCCGTCGGCGGTATGGGTATCGATGGTGATGCCATAGCGCGCGGACAGGTCGCGGATGGTGGCAACGCGGTCCTCGTGCGTGCTACGGCCCGAGACAAAGCCGAAGGCGCGGATGCGCTCGAATTCCGGCGTGCCGGACAGGTCGAAGCCACCCTTGGTGTCGATGTCGTCGCGGAACATCGTCGCCAGCTTGCCGGCGTCGCGGCCCAGCAGGTCGAACACGAAGCGCTCGAAGTTCGAAGCCTTCGAGATGTCCATGCTCGGGCTGGAGGTGTGATACGTCTCGGCCGACTTGCGCACGCGGTAGGCGCCAGTGCGGAAGAACTCGTCGAGCACGTCGTTCTCGTTGGTGGCGACCACCAGCTTGTCGATGGGCAGGCCCATCATGCGCGCGATATGGCCGGCGCAGACGTTGCCGAAATTGCCGGACGGCACGCAGAACGACACCTTCTGGCCGGGGCCGTCGGTAGCCAGCAGCCAGCCCTTGAAGTAATACACCACCTGGGCCACCACGCGCGCCCAGTTGATCGAGTTGACCGTGCCGATCTTCTGGCGGGCCTTGTAGTCGAGATCGTTGGAGACCGCCTTGACAATGTCCTGGCAGTCGTCGAACACGCCTTCGACCGCCAGGTTGAAGATGTTCGGGTCCTGCAGGCTGAACATCTGCGCGGTCTGGAACGCGCTCATCTTGCGGTGCGGGCTGAGCATGAACACGCGGATGCCGCGCTTGCCGCGCATGGCGTATTCCGCCGCGCTGCCGGTGTCGCCGGAGGTGGCGCCGAGGATGTTCAGCTCCTGCCCGGCGCGCGCCAGCGCGTACTCGAACAGGTTGCCGAGCAGCTGCATGGCCATGTCCTTGAAGGCCAGCGTGGGACCGTTGGACAGGCCCAGCAGTTGCAGCGGCGCGCCACCCTCTTCGCCCAGCGTGCGCAGCGGCGTGATATCCGCGGTATTGTCGCCGGGGCGGGCGTTGCAGTACACCTCGGCGGTGTAGGTCTTGCGCGTCAGCGCGCGCAGGTCCTCAGCCGGGATGTCATCGCAGAAGCGGGACAGCACTTCAAAGGCGAGATCGGCGTACGACAGCTTGCGCCAGGCTTCCAGCTCGTCGGCCGTGACCTGCGGGTACTCCTGCGGCAGGTACAGGCCGCCGTCCGGCGCAAGGCCGCCCAGCAGGATCTCGGAGAAGGTTTGCGGCATCTCATGGCCGCGCGTCGACTGGTATTTCATCGGTGCGTTCAGTTCAGTTCTTCCATGCGCAGGCGCGTGACGGCCGACAGCACGGTCGGCAGCGCTTCGATCTTGGCGATGGCGGCGTTGACCTGCTTCTCGAGGGCGAGGTGCGACAGCATGATGATGTCGGTCTGCGGCTCGCCTTCACGCGATTCCTTCTGCAGCATGGCATCGATGGAAATGCCGGCGTCGGCCAGGATGCGGGTGATGTCGGCCAGCACGCCGGTCTCGTCCGCCACGCGCATGCGCAGGTAGTACGAGCTGGTGACTTCCTCGATCGGCAGCACCGGCACGCTGGACAGCTCATCCGGCTGGAACGCCAGGTGCGGCACGCGGTGCTCGGGGTCGGCAGTGTGCAGGCGGGTCACGTCGACCAGGTCGGCGATCACGGCCGAAGCGGTCGGCTCGGCGCCGGCACCCTTGCCGTAGTACAGCGTGGCGCCCACGGCGTCGCCCTGCACCAGCACGGCGTTCATGGCGCCTTCCACATTGGCGATCAGGCGCTTGGCCGGCACGAGCGTCGGGTGCACGCGCAGTTCGATGCCGTTTTCGCGGCGGCGCGTCAGGCCCAGCAGCTTGATGCGGTAGCCCAGCTCTTCGGCGTAGCGGATATCCACGGCCGACAGCTTGGTGATGCCTTCCACGTAGGCCTTGTCGAACTGCACCGGCATGCCGAAGGCGATCGAGCTCATCAACGTGATCTTGTGCGCGGCGTCGATGCCTTCGATGTCGAAGGTGGGATCGGCCTCGGCATAGCCCAGCGCCTGGGCCTGCTTGAGCACGGTGTCGAAGTCCAGGCCCTTGTCGCGCATTTCCGACAGGATGAAGTTGGTGGTGCCGTTGATGATGCCGGCGATCCACTCGATGCGGTTGGCGGTCAGGCCTTCGCGCAGCGCCTTGATGATGGGGATGCCGCCGGCCACAGCGGCTTCGAAGGCAACGATCACGCCCTTCTTGCGCGCGGCCTCGAAGATCTCGTTGCCATGCACGGCCAGCAGCGCCTTGTTGGCGGTGACCACGTGCTTGCCGTTCTCGATGGCCTTGAGCACCAGTTCGCGGGCTATCCCGTAGCCGCCGATCAGTTCGACCACGATATCGATCTCGGGACGGGTGACGACTTCGTTGGCGTCCGCCACCACCTCGACCTGCCCACCGGTCAGCTCGCGGGCGCGCTCGGTGTTGAGGTCGGCCACCATGGCAATCTCGATGCCGCGCCCGGCGCGGCGGCGGATTTCTTCCTGGTTACGTTGCAGCACATTGAAAGTGCCGCTACCGACGGTACCGATGCCAAGCAGGCCTACTTTGATGGGATTCATGGACGATCTGACTCTGAGTTGCTGAAAAATGGATGACGCCGCAAACGGACCGGTTCGGGGCCGTTCAGGCCGCGTGGCCGTGGCGCTTGCGATATGCCTCGAGGAAACGGCCGACGCGGCCGATGGCCTCGCGCAGGTCTTCCTCGTGCGGCAGGAACACAATACGGAAATGGTCGGGCTTGCCCCAGTTGAAGCCCGTACCCTGCACCAGCAGTACCTTGGACTCCTGCAGCAGTTCGTAGATGAACTCCTGGTCGTCCTGGATCGGGTACATCGACAGGTCGAGCTTGGGGAACAGGTAAAGCGCGGCCTTGGGCTTGACGCAGGTGACGCCGGGAATCTGCGTGATCAGTTCATGGGCAATATCGCGCTGGCGGCGCAGGCGCCCGCCTTCATTCACCAGGTCGTTGATGCTCTGGTAGCCGCCCAGCGCGGTCTGGATGGCCCACTGGCCGGGCACATTGGCGCACAGGCGCATCGAGGACAGCATGTTCAGCCCCTCGATATAGTCCAGGGCGGGCCGCTTGTCGCCCGACACCACCATCCAGCCGGACCGGTAGCCGCACGAGCGGTAGTTCTTCGACAGGCCGTTGAACGTGACGGTCAGCACATCGGTCGACAGCGAGGCGATCGAGGTGTGGGTATGGCCGTCGTACAGCACCTTGTCGTAGATCTCGTCCGCGAAAATGATCAGCCCGTGCTCGCGCGCGATCGTCACGATGCTCTTGAGCAGTTCGTCCGAGTACAGCGCGCCGGTGGGATTGTTGGGGTTGATGACGACGATCGCCTTGGTACTCGGCGTGATCTTGGCCCGGATATCGTCGAGATCGGGCATCCATTCGTTGGCCTCGTCGCACACATAGTGCACCGGGGTACCCCCCGAGAGGCTCACGGCGGCCGTCCACAGCGGGTAGTCCGGCGCCGGCACCAGGACTTCGTCGCCGCTGTTGAGCAGCGCGTTCATCGACATCACGATCAGTTCCGAGGCGCCGTTGCCGACGTAGATGTCGTCCAGGCCAACACCCTCGATGTTCTTCTGCTGCGTGTAGTGCATGATCGCCTTGCGCGCGGCGAAGATGCCCTTGGAATCCGAGTAGGCTGCCGAGTTGGGCAGGTTGCGCATCATGTCCTGCTGGATCTCTTCCGGCGCGTCGAAGCCGAACACGGCCAGGTTGCCGATGTTCAGCTTGATGATCTTGTGGCCTTCCTCTTCCATCTGCTTGGCCTTCTCCAGCACCGGGCCGCGGATGTCATAGCAAACATTGTTGAGCTTATTGGATTTCTGGATCGGTTTCACGGCGATGTCGGCAGGAGGCAAGCGCCGCCGGCTGGCGGCAGCAATCTAGGGAATCTGGGTGGGAAAGGAGCGGCCCGTTGTGCGCATCCGCTGCGATGCAACGCAAAACGTGGCAGGCAGGAAGGCAAAAGCTATAATTTATCGGATTATGACAGACTTCGGCAGGGATTCTTGCATTGCAGCGTACGGCGCCGTCACCCGGCCCCCGCGACGGCAACCCCCTCCCGGCCTGCCCCAAAATGCTCTCAACCCGCCTTGCGCGGCCCGGCCGGGTGCCGGACGGCCGCCCAAGGCAGCGCCCGATAAGGTTTGCCCTTGAAACTCCACGCTGACCAGCCCAATGCTCTCAATACGGTGACGTCCTACGGACCGGGCTATATCGACATCAATATGGTGCGCTACACGGAATCCGTGCTGGTCATGCCCGAGGGCGAGATCCGGCCCTGGCCGGTGCAGCGTTTCGAAGACCTGGAGCCGGCGCATTTCGAAGGCCTGCTGGCGCACTCGCCCGAGGTGGTGCTGCTTGGCACCGGCAACCGCCTGCGCTTCCCCCACCCCCGGCTGACCGCGTCGCTGGCGCGCCTGCATGTGGGCGTAGATGCGATGGATCTCCAGGCCGCCTGCCGCACCTACAATATCCTGATGGCTGAAGGCCGCAAGGTGGCGGCCATCCTGCTACTGGAAGACCCGGCCTGAGCCCGCCGCGCCGCCTGCCTGGCGGTGCCGCAAGTTAAGCCCGCGCCACGCTTGAAGTTTCCGGGCCCGCCCCCATCTGCCGCCACCATGGTGGCAGCACTCATGCAGCCGCCCCCTTCCTGCCCCTCCCAGGAGCCATAAGAATGACAGTCAGTCTCAGCAAGCCCGTACCCGATTTCAGCGCGCCCGCCACCGGCGGCACGTTCAGCCTTGCCGACCAGCGCGGCAAAACCGTCGTCCTGTATTTCTATCCCAAGGACAACACGCCGGGTTGCACCACCGAAGCCATGAACTTCCGCGACCAGCATGACGATTTCGTCAAGGCCGGCACCGTGGTCTTCGGCATCTCGCGCGACAGCCTGAAGTCGCACGAGAACTTCAAGGCCAAGCTGGAACTGCCGTTTGAGCTGATCTCCGATGGCGATGAAGCCGTCTGCCATCTGTTCGATGTCATCAAGATGAAGAAAATGTATGGCAAGGAAGTGCGCGGCATCGAGCGCAGCACCTTTATCATCGACGGCAAGGGCATCCTGCGCCACGCCATGCGCGGCATCAAGGTCCCCAACCACGTCGACGAAGTCCTGCAGATCGTCCGCGCGCTCTGATTCGGGCGGCTGCCGGGCCATTCCCTGGCCCTGGCGGACGGCACGTTTAATGCGCCGCAGCAACACCCTCGCAAGTCGTCTCGGCCAGCGATTGCAAAACAGAAAACGTTCGGATACATTGGCCTTTAATGAGTTCAGATTCCGGATGCCACGCTGCTTCATCGTCCCGGCCCAGGCGCTTCCTGCCACAGGCCGGTAGCGGACCTGCCGTGTCTCCGGTCCGAAAAAAAGCCGCCAAACCTGCCCCCCAGGTCTGGCGGCTTTTTTGTTTGTACTGCCCCCACGCACAGGACACGATCGGCAAGTCCGCGGCGCCAAGCGGCCGCGCCAGTGTCCTGCGCCGTTTTCCAGCCGTCTTCTCCCCCTGAAAGGAAAGCCAAGCATGCCGCTGCCGACCATGCCCGCCAAGCCTGCCCAATTGCTTGACCCGAGCGAATTCGCCCCGGTGACCAAGCTGACCAAGGCCAAATCAGCGTCGCAGGGTAAGAAACCTGTGCCGGCGCTGGAGCGTGTGGCCTTGCTGGAAACCGGAAATAGCAAAGCGGAAGGCGCGCCGGCCGTGGTGGCCCGCGCCAGCGGTTCGACGCGAGCGCGCACCAAGGAAGCGCCTCCGTCCTCGCTGAAGTCCGTACCGCCGCTGGCCGCCGTACCTTCGGCGCCCGCCAGGCCAGTACCGAGCACCACCAATCGCCGCGCACAAAAACACGTTGGTCCCAGCAAGCTGTTCGTGCTGGACACCAATGTGCTGATGCACGACCCGTCCTCGCTGTTCCGCTTCGAAGAGCACGACGTCTATCTGCCGATGATGACGCTCGAGGAGTTGGACAACCACAAGAAGGGCATGAGCGAAGTTGCCCGTAACGCGCGCACCGTCAGCCGGACGCTGGACGCGCTGGTGGGCGGCACCGACGGCGTGCTCGACGAGGGCTTGCCGCTGGCCAAGCTGGGCAACCGCGACGCGCAGGGCAAGCTGTTCCTGCAGACCAAGCTCAACGAGATCAAGCTGCCCGACGGCCTGCCGCAGGGCAAGGCCGACAACCAGATCCTGGGCGTGGTCAGCGCGTTGCAGCAGCAATTCCCGGAGCGCCAGGTCGTGCTGGTGTCGAAAGACATCAACATGCGCATCAAGGCGCGCGCACTGGGCCTGCCCGCCGAGGATTACTTCAACGACCAGGTCCTCGAGGACAAGGACCTGCTCTACTCGGGCGTGATGCTGCTGCCCAACGACTTCTGGGCCAAGCATGGCAAGGGTGTGGAAAGCTGGCAGGACCCGAAGTCCGGTGCGATGTTCTATCGCCTGACGGGCCCGCTGGTGCCCTCCTTCCTTGTCAACCAGTTCGTCTACATGGAGCCCAGCGACGGCAGCCTGCCGCTGTACGCCCAGGTCAAGGAGATCAACGGCAAGACAGCGCTGCTGCAGACGCTCAAGGACTACACGCACCACAAGAACAATGTGTGGAGCGTGACCGCGCGCAACCGCGAGCAGAACTTCGCACTCAACCTGCTGATGCATCCGGAGATCGACTTCGTCACGCTGCTGGGCCAGGCCGGTACCGGCAAGACCTTGCTGGCGCTGGCCGCGGGCCTGGAGCAGGTGCTCGACCAGAAGCTGTACAACGAGATCATCGTTACCCGCGCCACCGTGCCGGTCGGCGAGGACATCGGCTTCCTGCCGGGCACCGAAGAAGAGAAGATGCAGCCCTGGATGGGCGCCTTCGACGACAACCTGGAAGTGCTGCAAAAGAGCGACGACAGTGCCGGCGAGTGGGGCCGCGCCGCCACCCAGGAACTGATCCGCTCGCGCATCAAGGTCAAGAGCATGAACTTCATGCGCGGACGCACCTTCGTCAACAAGTTCGTCATCATCGATGAGGCGCAGAACCTGACGCCAAAGCAGATGAAGACGCTGGTAACGCGTGCCGGCCCCGGCACCAAGATCATCTGCCTGGGCAATATCGCGCAGATCGACACGCCTTACCTGACCGAAGGCTCGTCCGGTCTCACTTACGTGGTAGACCGGTTCAAGGGGTGGAGCCACAGTGGCCATGTCACGCTGGCACGCGGCGAACGCTCGCGCCTGGCCGATCATGCCGCGGACGTCCTGTAAAGGCCACCGACCGGAAGCCGATGTAGGACCATGCCCGGCAGACTTGTCTGCCGGCTTGGCCTAGCATCAAAGCATCCGGAGCGCCCGCCACGTCGGCACCTCGCGTGCCGGCGACTGACGGGCGCTTTTTTTTGCCCCCTCCGGCTTGTTGAATCGATGGAGACATTGATGGACAACCACCTGCACCACCATCTGGCTTGCGCCCGCAAGTACACGCCCCTACTGCTATCACGGCCATTGCGGCCATTGCGGCCATTGCGTCTGGCACTCGCCGGCAGCATCGTGATTGCCGCATTTTCATGGCTATCGGCTCCCGCGCTGGCTGCCGACGAAATGGTGATCCGCACCATGGGCCCGGTCAGCTATGTTTGCGGCGGTATCGCCGCGGACGAACAGCAACAGCTGGCCGCGCAACAAAAGAACTTCAATATGGGCGTCCTGTTCACCCAGGGCGAGCGCGGCGAATTTGTCGCCGATGTGGCCGTACGCATGACGCGAGAAGGCCACGAAGTGGCCAGCTTCATGGCGTCCGGCCCGAAGTGCCTGATAAAGGCCCCGCAAGGCAGCTACAATATCGAAGCGACTTATAAGGGTCAGGCCAAGTCGATAACCGTCAGTACGGGCACATACAACGCACAGTTGCGCTGGTAGGCCCACGGGCGGCGGCTTCGCTGGCTGCCCGCCACTGGCGCGGCACCTGACCCGGGACCGGACCGAGAAGGATGCCACCGCGCCAGATAGCCCATACCGGAAGACCCGCGCCTTTGCTGGCCGGCGTTTTCGACAGCGCCCGCCTGCCCGCGCTTTGCACCGCTGCGCTGCTGCTTGCCGCCTGCGCCTCTGCTCCGCCAACGCGCCCCGGCGCCCAGTCCCGGGCATCGGCCCCGCCCATGGTCGATCCCAGCGCCGGGCTCGAAGAGGTTTCCATCCAGGCCATGTCCCTGGTTGGCACGCCCTATCGCTACGGCGGCAATACGCCTGACTCCGGTTTCGACTGCAGCGGCCTGGTGCGCTATGTCGTGCTGCGCGCCGCCAACGTCAACCTGCCGCGCACCACCGAGGCCATGGGCGACCGCGGAGTCGCGCTGGAACGCAGCCAGGTGGCATCGGGCGACCTGGTTTTCTTCAATACCACGGGCCGCGCCAATTCGCATGTCGGCATCTATGTCGGGCAGAACCGCTTTGTCCATGCGCCCTCCACCGGCGGCACGGTGCGCCTTGAGGACATGGGCAAATCCTATTGGGCCTCCCGCTACAACGGTGCCCGACGGGTCGCGACAGGGTTTACGCCTCCACCGGCTGTCTCACCGGCGCCGCAGCCATCGGTTGCGCCGCCGGCGCCGGTGGACGACGACCCCATCGCCGCATTCGCCAATCGCTGACGGCATACGGTCCCCCGCACCGCAACAAACAAAAAGCCAGGCATTGCGCCTGGCTTTTTGCATTCTTGTCAAAGAGGTGTCCGACCGCTCAGAGCACGTGCCGGCCGATCCACCACGCGATGGCTGCCATGAAGGCAGAAGCCGGAATGGTCAGGACCCAGGCCCAGACGATGTTGCCCGCCACGCCCCAGCGCACCGCCGACATCTTCTGCACCGAACCCACGCCGACGATGGCGCCCGTGATGGTGTGCGTGGTCGACACCGGCACGCCCAGCGCCGAAGCGATGAACAGCGTGATCGCGCCACCGGTCTCCGCGCAAAAGCCGCCTACCGGCTTGAGCTTGGTAATCTTCTGGCCCATGGTACGCACGATGCGCCATCCACCGAACATGGTACCCATGCCGATCGCCACATAGCAGGAAACGATGACCCAGATCGGCGGCTCCGCGCCGCCCTGCGCCACGTGACCGCTGGCGATCAGCAACATCCAGATGATGCCGATGGTCTTTTGCGCGTCATTGCCTCCGTGGCCCAGGCTGTAGAGCGAGGCCGAGATCAGCTGCAGCCTGCGGAACCAGCGGTCCACCCGCGACGGCGGCGTGCGAAAGAACGTCCAGGCCACGATCACCATCATCAGCGAACCGAGCAGGAAACCCAGCAGCGGTGAGATCACGATAAAGGCCACGGTCTTGAGCAAGCCACCACCAACCAGCGCACCGGTACCGCTCTTGGCCACCGCAGCGCCAACCAGGCCGCCGATCAGCGCGTGCGAAGACGACGAGGGAATGCCGTAGTACCAAGTGATCAGGTTCCAGGCAATGGCACCCATCAGGGCGCCGAAGATGACATAGTGATCGACGATATTAACGTCGATCGTGCCGGTTCCCACCGTGGCCGCCACCTTGAGGTGGAAGATAAAGATAGCCACCACGTTGCACATGGCGGCCATGGCCACCGCATGGTGCGGCTTGAGCACGCCCGTCGACACCACCGTGGCAATCGAGTTGGCGGCATCGTGGAAGCCGTTCATGAAATCGAACAGCAAGGCGAGCGCCACCAGCAGGGCGATCACCCACAAGCTCATTTGTATGGTCTGCATTCCGATGTGTGCCTCAGGCGTTTTCCAGGACGATGCCTTCGATGATGTTGGCAACGTCCTCGCACTTGTCGGTGATGGTTTCCAGTTGCTCGTAGATGGCCTTCAGCTTGATCAGGCGCTTGACGTCCGTCTCGTCGCGGAACAGCTTGGACATCGCCGCGCGCATCACGCGATCGGCCTCGGACTCGAGCTGGTCGATCTGCTGCGCCGTCTTCAGGATGGCGCTGGCATTGCTCATGTCTTCAAGCAGGCCGACCGCGATCTTGACCTGGTCGCAGCACTGCACGCAGATGGCGGCGAGCTTGCGCGCCTCGTCCGTCAGGCTGGTCACGTCGTACAGCGAGATGGTTTCCGCCACGTCTTCCATCAGGTCGAGGATATCGTCCATGGTGGTGATGAGCTTGTGAATCTCGTCGCGGTCCAGCGGCGTGATGAAGGTCTTGTGCAGCAGGTCGATCGTGTCGTGCGTAATGCGGTCGGCCTTCTTTTCAGTGGCCTGCACGCGGCGCGCATGCGCCTCGGCATTGGGCAGGTCGTTGACCAGCACCTCCAGCTCGCGGGCGGCGGTCACCGCGCAATCGGCATGCTGGTTGAAGTATTCGAAGAACTTGCCCTCGGTGGGCATGAATCGGCCGAACATGGAATGTTCCTTGTCGAAGCGCGGGGGCGCCGCGGGTTATTGCTGAATGAGGCAGGTACGCATTGCATGACAGCCGCCCTGGGGCGGCTGTCATCAAAACGCAATATTTTACAGGGTTGTGGAGCGAAGCCGGAGGACTTTGACAAGCGGCATGGACAATCCACCATTGCCGCCGAGCCACGATGCCCGGCAAGCCGCGCCAGGACAGGCTTCAGGTATCGTTGTCGAAGAAAGCGGGGCCGCCGCTGAAGTTGTCAAACTTCGTGAATTGACCCAGGAAGGTCAGGCGCACGGTCCCAATGGGGCCGTTACGCTGTTTACCGATAATAATTTCGGCCGTGCCCTTGTCCTGCGAATCCGGGTTGTAGACCTCATCACGGTAAATAAACAGGATCACGTCGGCATCCTGTTCGATAGCGCCGGACTCACGCAAGTCGGACATCACCGGGCGCTTGTTGGGCCGCTGCTCAAGGCTACGGTTCAGCTGCGAGAGCGCAATCACCGGACAGTTGAGCTCCTTGGCCAGCCCCTTGAGCGAACGCGAGATTTCCGAGATTTCGGTCGCGCGGTTTTCACCACCGCCCGAGCCCGACATCAGCTGCAAATAGTCGATGATGATCAGGCCAAGCTGGCCGCACTGGCGCGCCAGCCGCCGCGAGCGGGCCCGCAGCTCCATCGAGCTAAGAGCCGGAGTCTC
The DNA here is from genome assembly GCF_000611145.1 of Cupriavidus sp. SK-3. NCBI lineage: Bacteria > Pseudomonadati > Pseudomonadota > Betaproteobacteria > Burkholderiales > Burkholderiaceae > Cupriavidus > Cupriavidus sp. SK-3. The sequence continues at coordinate 44,982 of NZ_JFJV02000257.1, forward strand.
GTCGATGAACAGCTGGGCATCGTTCATGCGCTGGATGGCATGCGTAAGCCGTGGCCAGTCCTCGTCGAGCAGGCGGCCGGTACGCAGGCGGTGCTGGTCCAGGCGGCCGACCGAGCCGAGCATACGCATGGCCAGCTGCGTGCCGGCCATTTCCATCGAGAACACCGCCACGGGCAGGCCCTGCTCCACTGCCACGTGCTCGCCGATATTCAGCGAGAAGGCGGTCTTACCCATCGAGGGGCGCCCTGCAACGATGATCAGGTCGCCCGCCTGCATGCCGCTGGTCATGCGGTCCAGATCGATAAATCCCGTCGGCACGCCCGTCACGTCGGTACTCGAGTCACGGTGGTACAACTCGTCGATGCGCTCCACCACCTGCGTCAGCAGCGGCTGGATCTCCTGGAAGCCCTTCTGTCCGCGCGAGCCCTCCTCGGCAATGGCGAACACCTTCGATTCGGCTTCGTCGAGCAGCTCCCGCACTTCGCGCCCCTTGGGGGCGAAGGCCGCACTGGCGATATCGTCGGCCGCGGTGACCAGCTTGCGCAGCACCGAACGCTCGCGCACGATTTCCGCATAGCGGCGGATATTGGCAGCGCTAGGCGTGTTCTGCGCCAGCGAATTCAGATAGGCCAGCCCGCCCACCTCCTCCGCCTTGCCAGCAACCTGCAGCGTCTCGTAGACAGTGATGACGTCGGCGGGCTTGGTGGCGGCGATCAACCGGGAGATGCTCTGGAAGATCATCCGGTGATCGAAGCGGTAGAAGTCCGCTTCGGACAGGAAATCGGCGATACGGTCCCAGGCGGCATTGTCCAGCAGCAAGCCACCCAGCACCGATTGCTCGGCCTCGATGGAGTGCGGTGGAACCTTGAGATTATCTAGTTGGGGGTCTGCGACGGGCGCGTTCATGGGAAGGGATTATAACGGTCGCCGCCAGACAGCCGGGGGAGAATTCGCAGCCGGTTGCTACCACGTCCGGCCAAGTGACGGCGGGGCAACCAGCCCGGTGGCCATGATGCAAACGCGGGTAGCGGCCAAACAAAAAGGCAGGAGCGCTTTGCTCCTGCCTTTTTGTTTGGTCAAGCCCGATACCGGCAACCGGTCCCTGCCTGCCAAACAGGCAAGCGGGACCAGCGGCAAGATCAATGCTTAGACGTGTTCGCCCAGGACGGAAACCGTCACGTCGACCAGCACGTCGGTGTGCAGCGAAACGCTGACCGGATGGTCGCCGACGATCTTCAGCGGGCCATTCGGCAGGCGCACTTGCGCCTTCTCAACCTTGAAGCCTTGACCAGCCAGTGCTTCGGCGATGTCGGCGTTGGTAACGGAACCGAACAGGCGGCCGTCCACACCCGACTTCTGGGTGATTTGCACGGTCAGGCCATTCAGCTTTTCGCCTTCGGCTTGCGAAGCTGCCAGCTTCTCGGCAGCTGCCTTTTCCAGTTCAGCGCGCTTGACTTCGAACTCGCTGATCGCGGTCTGGGTAGCACGGCGGGCCTTCTTGTTCGGGATCAGGAAGTTACGGGCGTAGCCGTCCTTCACGCGAACGATGTCACCCAGGTTGCCCAGATTGATGACTTTCTCAAGCAGAATAATTTGCATCGTGTTTTCTCCTTAACGGACCTAGGGCCGATCAGTTCTTGTGCAGGTCGGTGTAAGGCATCAGCGCGAGGAAACGCGCGCGCTTGATAGCCGTATCGAGCTGACGCTGATAGTGCGCCTTGGTGCCGGTCAGGCGGGCGGGGGTAATCTTGCCGTTGTCGCCGATGAAATCCTTCAGGGTGTCCAGATCCTTGTAGTCGATCTGTTCCACGCCAGCCACGGTGAAGCGGCAAAAGCGCTTGCGCTTGAACAGCGGGTTTTGCTGCTGGAAGCGCTTCTTGTTCTTGTTGTCACGTTTGACGAATGCCATGATTCAATCCTTTTCGAATGCTTTACATCCAGTGATGTGAAAGACGAGAGCCTTGCTGTTGCGGTGCTTGCGGGCCAGGAATCCTTCGCAGTCGAGCATCGCGCCGAGCGGAGTCCGCTCTAGCCGCTGGCCGATCTGACCGATTCCCATGGCGGCGATGGCGAATTCCACCTGCCTGGGCGTTTGCGCCTCGACCGTCTCACCCGCGTACTGCAAGATGCAGTTGACAACGGGGACCCCGGCCGGGGTGTAACGCAAGGCATCGCGTTCCGCGAGCGTTGCGCAGAGCCTTAACTGGTTCAACGCACTCTCCCGCACCGATGCCCGCACTTGCCGCCGCGGCGTTCAACGCCCACGGCAACCACAACAGTCCGCACTTAGGCGGCCTGGACTTCGCTGGTCTGTTGCGCGGCCTTGCGGGCTTCTTCGCGCTGCACTTCCTTCATCATCGGGGACGGTGCGGTTTCGGCCTTCTTGGTCTGAACGATGAGGTGGCGCAGCACCGCGTCGTTGAACTTGAACGCATGTTCGAGTTCAGCCAGGGTTTCCTTGCCGCATTCGATGTTCAGGCAAACGTAGTGAGCCTTGGCCAGCTTCTGGATCATGTAGGCCATCTGACGGCGGCCCCAGTCTTCCACGCGGTGGATCTGGCCTTCCTGCGACGTGACCAGCGTCTTGTAACGCTCGATCATGGCCGGAACTTGTTCACTCTGGTCCGGATGGACGATAAATACGATTTCGTAATGACGCATTGACGCTCCTTTTGGATAAGCCGCCCGGGCGCCATGTCCGGTGCAGCAAGGTTGGATAGCCTTAAAGTATAGCGTGTTTTTGCCCCCTCGAGCAAGCCGCCTTAGTTTTCGGCGAACAGCGCCTGCAACGCAGCGGGATCCACGGCCAGTCCGGGCGTAGTCGCCAGGGCCAGCATCAGGAGCACGCGCGCCTTATATGGATTGAGATCGCCTGCGGAAACGAAGGCACCTGAAGCCGGTCGTGGAGGTGCCGGCATTGCCACATGCCCTGCCCCGGTGCGTGAGCTACGCACCACGGCCACTCCCGCCCCGGCCGCGTCCACCAGCGCATCGACCAGCGACTGGTGAACCGACCCGTTGCCTGCGGCCGCCACGACCAGCCCCGCCACACCTGCCTGCGCCAAAGCGTCCACCACCAACCGGCCGGGCTCCGCGTAACTGGCAAGAATCTCCACCTGCGGCCATTTGGATGGCACGGCCCAGGCCTGGTCCGGCAACAGTCGGGGCGCCCGGACAAATCGCACGAGGTCGTCCTGCACGAACCCGATCGGGCCAGCCAGCGGCGACACAAAAGCGTTGACCGCTGACGTATGTGCCTTCACCACATCCCGCCCGGCATGGATTTCCTGATTAATCACCAGTAGCACGCCCTTGCCCGCCGCCCCGGCGCTGGCAGCCACCCGTACCGCGTCCAGCAGGTTCAAGGGACCGTCGGCCGACAGGGAGGTCGAAGGCCGCATCGCCGCCGTCAGTACCACCGGCACCGTGCCCACGCACGCCAGATGCAGCAGCATTGCCGTCTCCTCCAGCGTATCGGTGCCATGGGTAATCACAATGCCCGCCACATCGGCCTGCGCAGACCAGAACGCAACGCGTTCAACCAATCGGGTCCAGAGGGCGAACGACATGTCCTTGCTATCCACCTGCGCCACCTGCTCTGCCTCGACGCGGGCCACGTCGCCGAGCGCCGGCACCGCATCAAGCAGCGCCGTCACAGGCACTGTGGCCGCCTGGTACTTCGCGCTGCTGGCAGCACTGGATGAAGAACCGGCAATGGTGCCACCGGTAGCAAGCACGACGACGCGAGGCAGGAGGGACATGGCGAGATAGAGATCGAAAGCCAGAAAGATTGAGCAGCGAGCGAAAAAAGAGGCTGCAAGTGCCGCGAATTGTAACGCCCAGACTTGCGCGACACGGCGCGGCGTGCCGCGCCCGAGGCACCTGTCGATGCGCAAACTCCCAAAATTCCGCTTGCACTTCACTCGATACTGTATAAAATCACAGCATACTGTTTAAACATACAGTGCTTTCCAACACGGCGACCATGGCGACCCTGACACCGCGACAGCAGCAGATTTTTGACCTGATTCGCAGCAGCCTCCAGCACACGGGCTTTCCGCCCACACGCGCCGAGATCGCCGCCAAGTTCGGCTTCTCATCGCCCAATGCTGCCGAGGAACACTTGAGGGCCCTGGCCCGCAAGGGCGTAATCGAACTCACCCCAGGCGCCTCGCGTGGCATCCGGCTCAAGGTTTCGCGCAGCGACTCAGAACTACCAGACCAATTCTCGCTGCCAATGGCTGGCGTGATGCAACTGACGCTGCCCCTGGTCGGGCGCGTCGCGGCCGGTAGCCCGATCCTTGCCGCAGAACACATCGACCGCCAATACCAGGTCGACGCTTCGGTGTTCGACGTGCAGCCTGACTACCTGCTCCGGGTACGTGGCCTGAGCATGCGGGACGCCGGCATCCTCGATGGCGATCTGCTTGCGGTCAAGCGTGCCAGCGAGGCCCCGAACGGCAAGATCGTCGTTGCGCGACTGGGAGACGACGTCACCGTCAAACGCCTCAACCGCCGCGGCGACTCGATCGAACTCATTGCTGAGAATCCCGATTTCCCCAGCATCATCGTGCGCCCCGGCCGCGAGGAGTTCTCTCTGGAAGGTATCGCCGTCGGCTTGATCCGACCCAGCGGCTTCTGACGAGTGCGGCTGAGGCGGGCAAGCCCGTATCACGCCGACGCCCGATTGTGCCAACGCCGCCCGCTAGTCGGGCACCGCTAACTGTTGTTGCAAGTCACCAGGTGTAGCCATGCTGCCAGCCAACCGCCTCTCCGCCCGCCGCCCCGTCAAGCCCGTACCATTCCGCCAATCCAAAGGCGTGCGTATCTACCAGGGTGCGCAACGACGCACCATGGTGGGCAGCATGGCAGCCATCTGCCGCATGCTTGAGCTGGAGGAGTCGGCCAAGCTTTCATAGGTGGGCCACAGCAGCACTCACTTGCGCGCATCGCGGTAACCGACCTAACCGGCTGAAATCGCATAAGGCAGCGCAGAGAAAAAAATTGTGCAGAGTGCTAGCCATCTGCCTTTTGGTATTGTATGATCTTGTTCTTCGTTGCTCAGCAGCAAGCTGAACAACCTCTACGGTGGCTGTAGCTCAGTTGGTAGAGTCCAGGATTGTGATTCCTGTCGTCGTGGGTTCGAGTCCCATCAGCCACCCCAAGAATTTTCCTTGCAAAACAGCGCCTTAACCAAGGCGCTGTTTTCATTTGTGCACCCCAAAGCCAGGGGCCATTCCCGCCATCCTCCCACGGTGGGATTACTTGCTAACCGCCGGTGTCAGCACAACCCTCCTCCGTTTCTTCCACGCAGCGACCTCCCCCCATCCCTTAGCTAGTCCGCAAGAGGAAATCCAAATTCGCCGCGCTCCAGGTCTCGTTCAAATGCGACTGTCCACGAAATGCCGGTAGCTGCAGGATAGACTTGGACGTCTCCGCCCACTCGGGCGACAGTGATTTTCCGGGGGATATGACTCGACCCGCTGCCTTGCGAAATGCCCTCTTCCTCGCTCACCTCGAAGTCTTCTAGAACAAATCCATGCCGCGCGCAGGCGGATTCAAAGTCGCCGCGTTCATTCACGGGCAGTTCGTGGAACAGCTTTTGAACCATGGCTATCTCCCAGAGCCTGGCAAAATCCTAGCATGACGGCAAACCAGCTCGCATAGGACAACTGCATCCACACCGGGCAGGAGCCGTCGCTAATTGGCTCCGACACTCTCCAAAAAGCCTGAACGTGGCGGGCCCGGATAACCTGCAGAACCCCTCACAAGAGGGTTCTTGCGCGGGGAGAGACGATCGATACTCTCCCCAAGGCGCGTCTCCTGGTTATCACGGCCACACCTGTGCCAATCGATAGCGGGGGATCGTCTGCCACCGCAGGTCCGTTAGCTCGCTCACGCCTGGCGCTTCTGGCCGCCAGTTCCAACTCGATCTTCGTATGCGCTACCGCATCAGGCGGTGTCTCGGCGGCCCACATGTCATTGGACGACCTGTTCAGGCGCTCATCCATTTTCAATGGCAATATCTTGCCATGCGGCCTTGATCACCTGAAGGACCTCTCCTACTCAGCACCGACATGGGAGCTTGAAATATGGCCGGCACCAGCCTGCTTTTGCTGATCGACGACATCACCTCGATCCTTGACGATGTGGCAACCATGAGCAAGGTGGCTGCCAGGAAAACCGCTGGCGTCCTGGGCGACGATCTTGCCCTCAATGCGCAACAGGTCAGCGGCGTGAAAGCCGATCGCGAGTTGCCGGTTGTGTGGGCGGTTGCGGTGGGTTCTTTGCGCAACAAGGCGATTCTGGTACCGGCCGCGCTCGCAATCAGTGCTGCGACCCCCTGGGCGATCGTGCCACTGCTGATGGTGGGCGGCGCGTTCCTTTGCTACGAAGGATTTGAAAAGATCGCGCACCGCTTCATGCACGGAGAGTCGCGGAGCGAAGTAGATCCTCCTGGCAAACATCAGGCACAAGATCCTCCGACGGATTCAGTAATTGACGAGAAAGCGAAGATCCGCGGCGCGGTGCGCACGGATTTCATCCTGTCCGCCGAAATCATCGTGATCTCACTGGGGACCGTCTCCGGCGCGCCGTTTGGTACGCAGGTGGCCGTGCTGTCCGCCATCGCCCTCGTCATGACAGTGGGTGTCTACGGGCTGGTGGCCGGCATCGTCAAGCTCGACGATGCCGGCCTGTATCTTAGTCAGAAAGCCTCCACTCTCGCGCAAGCCGTGGGCCGCGGGATTCTTCGGCTGGCGCCTTGGCTAATGCGCGTACTTTCCGTTGTGGGTACCGTGGCAATGTTCCTGGTTGGCGGCGGGATACTGGCACACGGATTTCCTGGCATGCATCACCTGACGGAGGTAACAACGCAAATGCTTGGGGAAGTACCGTTGCTCGGCAGTGGACTGGAAATAGCGGCACCGATGTTGATCAATGCGATGATCGGCCTGCTGGCCGGGGCTTTGGTCACGATCGGCTTCACGGTAGTGAAGCGAGGAATACAGGTTCTTCTGCCGTCATCGCGCTAACTTGCGACTGGAACCTGTGCCTTGCGCAGGCGACTGCGGACAAGAAGGTTCGCTCGAAGCAGGCTTTGATCGGCCTTTTCGCCACGAGCGGATCAGAGCGCTCTGTCTGTTTCGGCGTAAACTCCGAAGGAGCGGCGTGATACGCGTCCGCAAAAGCAAAACCCCCCAGTACT
>NZ_JFJV02000258.1:0-34162 GCF_000611145.1 Cupriavidus sp. SK-3
GGTTTTGACTTTGACGTTAAGCCCTTGACTCCACAGTCAAGCCCATGAAAAGTGTGGTGGGCATTTCTTTCCGGATTTGATCATGCGTATTCTTGTTGTTAATCCTAATATCTCCGAGAGCGTTACCGAGCTGATTCGCGCGGAGGCTTCGCGTACGGCTTCGCCTGGAACTTCGCTGACGATGGCGACGGCGCAGTTTGGCGTGGCTTATATCGAGACGCGCTTCGAGGCGCTGGTGGGGGGCTACGCTACAGCTTGCGTGGCGGCGGAGCATCAGGGGCAGTTCGATGGCCTGGTGGTGGCTGCGTTTGGCGATCCGGGGCTGGCGGGGCTGAAGGAATTGTTCAATGTGCCGGTGGTGGGCATGACGGAGGCGGCGCTGGCTAGCGCCTGCCTGCTCGGGCAGCGTTTTTCCATTATCGCGATCTCGCATCGGATCGAGGCTTGGTATCGCGAGTGCGTGGCGGCGAATGGGCTGACTTCGCGGCTGGCCAGCGTGCGTTCGTTGCAGCAGCCATTGCGCGATATCGGCAGCGTGCAGGAGGACCATGCGGTGCGGCTGGAGGAACTGAGCCTGAGGGCGGTGCGGGAGGATGGCGCTGATGTGATCATCGTGGCGGGGGCGCCGCTGGCCGGACTGGCGCGTACGCTCAAGGACAGGATTCCGGTGCCGGTGGTGGATGGCGTGTCGAGCGCGATCCGCCATTGCGAGAGCCTGATCGCGCTGGCGCCTGTCGGTGCCGCCGAGGGCAGCTTCGCGCGGCCTCCGCGCAAGCCAAATCACGGGTTGCCGCCGACACTGGCGGCGATGCTGGACTAACTGTGACGCTGGACGGGGCTGTCGCGGTCATCTCTTATAATTCGTCGGCCAAGCATTCCGATGCGACCGCCTAAGAGAGTACCTTGCGACAAGCCCTGTTGATCGTCGATGTCCAGCCCACCTTCTCGCCGCCGCAATGGCTGATCGATGGCCTGCTGCCACTGGTGGGCCAGATGCCCTCGGTGGCGACCGTGGAGCACCATGACGAAGCGCGCACGCCATTCATGCGCCAGCTTGGCTGGGCGCCGGGCACCGGCGATGCGTCCCTGATTCCGGCGGATCGCGTGTTTGTGAAACATGGCTATCTTCCGTCCGGCGATGCGATCGCATATCTGCGTGCGCTGGCGCCCGAGCGGGTGCTTGTCGCCGGCATACAGACGGAGACATGCGTGCTGGCGGCGGGATTCGCGCTGTTCGATGCCGGGCTGCAGCCCACGCTGCTGTCCGACCTCACCGTAGGTTCATCTCTCGATCCTTCCGGCGCGCTGGGCGTAAAGCTGTGGCGGCATCATTTCGGCAGCGTCATGACGCGCGCCGAGGCCATGGCGCAATAACACGCACTAACACGCACTAGCACGCAATAGCGCGTACGGCCCTCAGGCCGCCACCCGCAAACCCAGTTCGCCAAGGCTCTCGCGCAGCGCCTGCCTGAGCGGCGTGCGCGGCAACTCGCCCACCAGCGCTTGCAGCGCGGTGCCGTCGAGCGCGTGCGGCACCTTCCACAAGTAGGCCATCTCGGCGAGTTCGCGCCACATCGGCACTACCGCGCCGCCGGCGCGGATCAGCCACCAGGGCATGCCGCCCACGCGCGGTGCTTGCTGCATGCCGCTGGCTTCCGCCAGCGCGCTCACCAGTTGCTCGCCCGTCAGCGTATGCCCCGCGAAATGCAGTACGGCATGGCCCCGCAGGTCCGCCTGGCGCTGCGCCACGGCAACGAATGCCTGCGCCAGGTCGGGCAGGTAGGCCCAGGCGTGCGCGCGGTCGCGCGGGCCCGGGTAGACAACCTTGCCTTGATCGAGCGATTTGGCGATCGCCAGGTCCATCCATGCGCCGCGCCCCGGCCCGCCAAAGAAATCTCCGGCACGGATGACCACGCTGCGCAGCGCCGGGGCGCGCTTGCGCATGGCCGCTTCGATAAGGCAACGGATCTGGCCCTTGCGCGCGCTGGGCCGCTCGGCGGTATCGGGGCGCAGCAGCGGCGGCATGGCTTCGCCGTAGTTGTAGACGTTGCCGGGGAAGAGCAGCAGAGCGCCCAGTGCCTGCGCCACATCCATTGCGCTGCGCGCGAGCGCTTCGGCGTGCTGCTCCCATTCCGTGTAGACGGGGTTCAGCGCGTTCACCACCACGCTGGCGCCGCGCGCGGCGGTGCTCAACTGCGCGGTGTCGGCCACGTCGACGGCGAGGCTGCGCACGCCTTGCGGCACGGGGCCGGCCAGCGGGCGGCGTGCCTGCGCCAGCACGCTCCAGCCAGCGGCGGCAAAGGCATCCACCAGGGTGCGGCCGAGCCGTCCGTTGGCACCGAGGATCAATACGGTTTCGCTCACGATATTCTCCTTGCTCTGCCGCCCGTCCCGCGCGGCCCGCCGGGATGGCGTGGCTGACAGGCTGGCCCGATGAAGACCATTGTGGGCAATTCCCCGCTGCCTCACAATTGCATGAGCTGGTAACTCACGAATTCATTTTTGAATACCGCGAGAGGCAAGGAAAGAGAGAGAACATGGCCGAAGAATTCGACTGGGCGCTGATGCGCTCCTTCCTGGCGGTGATGGAAAGCGGCAGCCTGCTGGGCGCGGCGCGGCGGCTTTCCAGCAGCCAGCCCACGCTGGGGCGGCATGTGGCGCAACTGGAGGCGCAACTCGGCGTGCCGTTGTTCGAGCGAACCGGGCACGGCCTGCAGCCCACCGACGCCGCGCGCGCCATCGCCGGGCATGCGCGCGCCATGCAGCAGGGCGCCGATGCGGTGGCGCGCACGCTGGCGCGCGGCCAGGCGGGCGTCGCGGGCACCGTGCGCGTGTCGGCCAGCCGCGCGGTGGCGAGTTTCCTGCTGCCGCCGTTGCTGGCGGACCTGCGCCTGCGCGAGCCGCAGCTCGCCATCGAGGTGGTGTCTTCCAACGAAGTCAGCAACCTGCTGCGGCGCGAGGCGGATATTGCCATCCGCATGGTGCGGCCCAGCCAGGCCTCGCTGATCGCGCGCAAGGTGGCAAGCGTGCCGCTATGCGCCTGCGCCCACGAAGACTACCTGCGCCGCAAGGGCGTGCCGCGCACGCCGCAGGACCTGCTGCGCCACGAGCTGGTGGGCTATGACCGCGGGGACACCATCCTGCGCGGTTTCCGCGCCATGGGCGTCGAGGTCTCGCGCGAGGCGTTCGGCGTGCGCAGCGACGACGATATCGTGCTGTGGCAATCGATCCGCGCCGGGCTGGGCGTGGGTTTTGCCGCGCGCTATATCGCCGCCGGGGATCCGCGCGTGCGGATCGTGCTGCCGGAGCTGACGATCCCGCCGTTGCCGGTCTGGCTCACCGTGCACCGGGAGATCCGCGGCAGCGCGCGCATCCGCGCGGTCTACGATTTTCTCGCGAGCGCCATTCCCGCCGCGCTGGCATCGGCGTAAGCCATGGACAGCGTGGCCCGCCTCAATCGTCGAGCCTGACATGCTCTGCAAGATGGCTGACCACGGTGGCAATGCGCCGCAGATGCCGCGACTCGGGATGCGTCAGCAGCCACAGGTCCGTCTCGCACTCGTCCAGCGGGCCGCTGAGCGCCACCAGACTGCCGCTGCGCCGGCCCATCATCAGCGAGACGACGCCGGCACCAAGTCCGGCCTCCACCGCTTCCACCACGCCGGCGATGCTGTTGACGCGGTACTGTGGCGTCACGCGCGGCAGGTGCTTGCGCCGCCAGCGCACCGAAGGGTGATCGGGCATGGCCTCATCGGGCGCGATCCAGGGCAGGGCGGATAGCGCGGCCGCGTCGAGCGGCGCGCCAGGCTCCGGGACCGGCACGCCAGCCGACTCGGCCAGTTCGCGCGATACGAACACCGCCACGCGCAAGCGGCCAAGGCATTTGCCGATCAGGTGATCGGGCGGCTGCCGCGTGGCGCGCACGGCGATATCGGCATCGCGCCTGGTCAGGCTGACCAGCTCGTTGGTGGCGATCAGCTCGAAGCTCAGCCCCGGATGGCGGCGGCCGAGCGGCGCCAGCGCCGGCAGCACCATGCCGTGCAGCACGGTATCGGTGGTGGTGATGCGCACCAGGCCGGATACCGTGCCGGCCGTTACCGAGGCGTGCGCGCGCGCCGCTTCCAGCTCGGCCTCGATGCGCTCGGCATGCTGGGCGAACTGCTGCGCCAGTTCCGTCGCCAGGTAGCCCGAGCGGCTGCGCTCGAACAGGCGCCGGCCCAGGCCTTTCTCGATGCGCTGCAGCGCGCGGAACACGGTGGAGGCATCAAGCCCGAGCCGGCGCCCGGCTTCGGCCAGCGTGGCGCCGCGTACCAGCGCAAGCACGATGTCCAGGTCGGGAGAGGAGAGTTGATATGGCATGTTCATTGCAAATTTGCAGTCATGACTTGCGTTCACGCGCATTGTGATTGCATCACTGCAATCCTAGACTGCCTGCACAGCCACCACAAGCCGTGGCGGCGAAACCCGAAACACCGAACCATCCCACCTCCAAGGACAACCCGATGAAGCTCTACTACACCCCTGGCGCCTGCTCGCTGGCCGTCCATATCGCGCTGCGCGAAGCCGGCCTGCCGTTCACCCTCGCCAAGGTCGACCTGGCCACGCACAAGCTGGCCGAGCCGGAGCACGGCAACGATGACTTCTACGCGGTCAGCCCGCGCGGTTATGTGCCGCTGCTGCAGCTGGACGACGGCTCGCGCCATACCGAGGCGGCATCGCTGCTGCAATACGTGGCGGACCTCGCTCCGGCCAGCGCGCTGCTGCCGGCCGCCGGCACCAGGGAGCGCCTGGAAGCGGTGGGCTGGCTGACGCTGGTCTCCACCGAGCTGCACAAGGTCTTCAGCCCGTGGCTGTGGCACAAGGAAACGGCCGAGAGCACGCGCGAGGCATGCAAGGCCAAGGTGGCGATGCGCTTCGCCGAACTCGACAGGCACCTTGCCACCCGCGATTTCCTGGCCGGCAGGCAGTTCACCGTGGCCGACGCCTACTGCTTCGCCATCGTCAACTGGGCCAATGTCCTGCACATGCCGCTCAACCCCTATCCCGCGCTGCAGTCCTACCTGTCGCGCGTGGCGGCGCGCCCCAAGGTGCATGAGGCGCTGGTGGCCGAAGGGCTGGCGCGCGACTGATGGCGCGGATCAGGCTGCCGCGGCGGTGAAGGGCGGCAGCCTGTAATTGTCCTGGCTCAGCAGGTCCAGCCCGCACTCCAGCGTCGACACCCAGTCGATGAACTGCGCCACCATGGCCTTGCCGCGAAATGACGGCCCGTGCTGCGGCACGATCCACTCGATATCCAGTTCGCGCGCCATATTGGCCCACAGCCGGCAGGCGCGGTTGCCGCTCATATAGCGCTGGTGGAATGGCAGCATGGCGTGCGTGTGGGCGGCAAAATCCTCCACCACCGCGCCCGCCTCCCGCGCGCTGGTCATGGCCGCGCCAAGGTCGCCGGAGAACAGGATCTTGCTGACCGGATCGTAGAACTGGAAGTTGCCTTCCGAGTGCAGGAAATGCGCCGGCACCGCCAGCAGCGTGCAGTTGCCCAGTGGCACCGGCATGCCGGCGTCGGGGATGGTGACGATGCGTCCTTCCGTCTTGCCGGCCTGGCAGAAATGCGGCAGGAAGCGCGCCCACACGCGCGAGATCAGGATGCGGCTGCCGGACGCGGTAAGCCATCGCCCGACCGACGCGACGATATCCGGATCGGCATGCGAGGCCAGCACGTAGTCGAGCTGCTTGGGCGGAAAGTAGCGGCTGATGGCAAGGTACAACTCGCCGTAGGTCATGTGCCCGCCGGGATCGATCAGCGCGCCGTGGCCGTGATCGACAATCAGGAACTGGTTGGTCTGCACCACCTCGCCGTGCTCTTCCTCGACCAGGTCGGAAAACAGCAGGCACGTATGCCCGCCGGCGTCGTATAGCGTGATGGCCATCGTTTGTCTCTCCCCAAAGCGGCGAAAGTAGCGATGGCGGCGCTTGCGCGGCTTGACGCCGGTCAATAAGCGGTCGAATCGGTCCCCGAATGCAGCGGGTCCGGCCACGCCCGAGGGCGGCAAGGCGCGCCGTTCCCGTACCCGCGCCTGCGGGCGCCGCTCCGGAACGACGCCGGTTGCCTAGCGCGCGCCGTCCAGCAATTGCTCGATCTTGCCGACGAACTGCCGGTCGTCCGGCTTGGTCATGCTGTTATAGCTGCCCACCACCTGGCCATTGCGGTCGATCACGTATTTGTAGAAATTCCACTTGGGCGTGGTGCCGGACTGCTTGGCCAGCAGCGCGTACATGGGGTTGGCATCGCTGCCGCGCACGTGCGACTTGCCGAGCATCGGGAATTTCACGCCGTAGGTGTTGTAGCAAAAGTCCGCGATCTCCTTGGAAGACCCGGGCTCCTGCGAGAAATCGTTCGAGGGGAAACCCAGCACCACCAGCCCACGCTCGCGGTACTTGGCGTACAGCGCCTCCAGCCCTTCGTACTGCGGGGTGAAGCCGCAGTAGCTGGCGGTGTTGACCACCACCACGACCTTGCCTGCGTACTGGCAGAGGTCCTGCGGTGCCTCGTCCTGCAAGCGGGGGAACTTGAAGTTCAGCGATGCCGGGCAGGCGCCGGCCGGTTTTGCCGCTCCGGCGGCCGGGGCATCCGCGGCCCGCGCGAGACGCGGCATGGCGACGACAGCGGCGGCGCCGGCCAGGATCAACGCGCCAGTCAAGGCGGTACGTTGCAAGGCGCGTGAGCGTTGAACGGAAAGACGGCGCATGAACGGGACTCCAGAAGTGGTCTGTCCGTAGTCTACGCCGTTGGCCGCCGGTTGGACGCGGGCGTTGTGCCCGGCGCGGCCCGTGCCGCCTCCCGGCCGCTTACTCCATCACCAGCGTGGCCGCGTGCTCGGTCACGCTGCTGCGCAGTTCCACGTCCGGCATGCGGCGCACGATCGCCAGCGCCAGCAGGGCGGCGACGGCGCCCACGGCGAAGATCAGCTGGAAGCCCGACTCCACGCCCCCCGTCAGCACGTCCCGCACCGCGGGCGAAAGATGGGCCAGCGCCTCGCTGCCGTGGCGCAGCGCGCCCAGGTCCAGGACCTGGCTCACGCCGGAAGCCTGCAGCGCATTGCGGAACTCCAGCGTCAGCAAGGTGCCGGCCAGCGCACCGCCAAAGGCGCTGCCGAGCGAACGCAGCACCAGCAGCGCGCCGGTGCCGGCGCCGGTATCGCGGCGCTCCAGCACGTTCTGCACCGTCATCAGGGTGCCCACCATCGCCATGCCCAGCCCCACGCCGGCCACCGTCATCGCCAGCAGCACCAGCACCAGCGGCGTGCCGGGCGATACCGCCACCAGCGCCAGCAGGCCAAGCGCCGCCGCGATGAAACCGCCGGTGAGGATGCCGCGCATCCGCCCCAGGCGCGGCGCCAGCCCGGCCACGATAAAGTTGCCCGCCACCGTGGACAGCAGGAACGGCACCACCAGCAGGCCGGATTCCGAAGCATCGGCGCCGCGCACCAGCTGGAAATGCAGCGGCAAGGCGAAGATGCACAGGAAGATATTCAGCGCCGCCATCGCGGACGCCGCCACGCCCAGCACATAAGCACGGTTGCGGAACAGCCGCGGCGGCAACATCGGATCCGCCGCGCGGCGCTCCTGCCAGACCAGCGCGGCCGTTGCCGCCACGGCCAGCAGGGCCAGGCCGGCGATCTCCGGCGACAGCCAGGCATAGACATCGCCGCCCCAGCTCATCGCCAGCAGGAAGGCCACGATGGAAACGGTCAGCAGCAACGCGCCGCCCCAGTCCACCCGCGCCGCGCCGCCGCGCACCTGCAACTGGCTCAAGCCGCGATGGCACATGAACATCGCCAGCAGTCCCAGCGGCACATTGATCCAGAACAGCCAGCGCCACGAGAGATGATCCGAAGTCCAGCCGCCGACCAGCGGACCGGCGATGGAAGCCACCGCCCACACCGTAGCCAGGTAGCCCTGGTAACGCCCGCGCTGGCGCGGCGCCACCACATCGGCAATGGCCGCCTGCGCCAGCGACATCAGGCCCCCGCCGCCAATGCCCTGCAGCGCGCGGAACAGGATCAACTGCTCCAGCGAGGCCGCCATCGCGCACGCCACCGAAGCCAGGATGAACAGCGCGATCGCCAGCATCAGCAGCCGCCGCCGGCCGTACGTGTCGGACAACTTGCCATACAGCGGCGTGGAAACCGTGGAAGTGATCAGGTAGGCCGTCACGATCCACGACAAGTGGCCAAAGCCATTCAGGTCGTTGGCAATCGCCGGCACCGCCGGGATCACCACGGTCTGGTCCAGTGCCGCCAGCAGGATGCACAGGACGATCCCGCCAATCACGCGCATGATGGCCTGGTGGCTCAGGGTAGGGGTAGGGACAGGAGTGGCAACGGAAGAAGTGGGCGAAGCAGAAACAGACATCAAAAGGCAGCCGGCACGTAAGCATGAGTAGCCAGCGTTGCGCCCAACGGCAGACAAATCACACCCTTTGTCCGCCTACAGCGTGGAACATGGCCACAAGATTGAATTCAGCTGATTGAACGCGTACCCAGTGCTGCGCGATGGAGGCGCTGCCGGTAGCAGCAATGGCCACATGGGCGGCTCGGGAAAGGCCAATTCAGTGAACGCAGAATTATATGCGTAGACTGAATATCGAGTGCGGGGCTAAGTTGGTTTGTGATGCGGCGGCGGTCACGACCCGGTAGCCACCCGCTTGCGCCAGTCCGAGACGCTGCAGCCAAAGGCGGCGTGGAACCAGTGGCTGAAACTGCTCTGCGCGGAAAAGCCCAGCAGCCCGGCGACCTCGCCGATCGGCAGGTCGCTCTCTTGCAGGTGGCGCATCGCCAGTTCCGAGCGCACCTGCTTGAGCAGGACTGAGAATGTCAGCCCTTCCGCGCTGAGGTAGCGGTGCAGCGTGCGGCGATCGACGCGCAGAAGATGCGCCACCTGCTGGGTAGTGCAGCGTCCTCCCGGGAGCAAGGCCAGGATCAGCTCCCGGCACGATTCGCGGACGCCTTCATCGCGGTGCCGCAGCGCCGCCTCCAGGTAGTCCCGCGCGAAGCGCGCGGCGCCCGGATTGTCGGGCGTGCGCGGCATCTGCAGATCGGCCGCCGCGCAGACCAGGCCGTTGAACGGCTGATTGAACATCGGGCTGCGCCCGAAGAAGGCGCGGTGCGCCGACGCGTCGACCGGCGGGCGGTGCGTGAAGCAAACCTCCAGCGGCCGCCACTGGGGACCGATCAGTTCGCGCAGAATGCGGAATTTCACGCCGACCGCCAGTTCCATCGCCTGCCGCGTGGCCAGTCCGGGGCTGGGCAGAAGGTCTTCGCGAATGATGACGGACTGCCCGGCGTCCTCGATACGGGTGATCAGCGTAGCGCTAAGCAGTTTCAGGTAGCGGCACAAGGTGTCGAGCGCCTGCCGCGGGGTCGGCTCTTCCTTCAGCACCAGGCTGATGGGCCCCAGGTTGGAGAAGGTGCGCCGCGCCGCCAGACGCAGGGCAAGGTCTTCCACGCCGGTGGCGCGCGCGGTGACTTCGAGCAATTCGCGCACGGCGTGGCTGGGGATCGGCGTCTCGGGATTTTCGAGCAGCCGCGCCGACAGCCCCACCCCTCGCAGGAAGGCGTGGGGATCGCGCCCGAGCGACTCCACCAGTTCGATGTAGCCGTTCAGGCTGGCACTGCGAATCAGTTTACCGACGTGTTGCATAGGTTCCGCCAACGCCTCGGCGCACCCTGACGATGCGTTATGACTTTCCATTGGCCGCGCTACGGCTTTTTTCCAGCTCCTGCAGCTGTCGCCACATCACTTTGCCCGTGCTGGACCTGGGCAGCGCATCGACGAATTCCACCACGCGCGGATACTTGTAGGCTGCCATGCTTTTCCTGGCCCAATCGATGATCTCTTCCGGCGTCGTGCCCTTCGCGGTGGATTTGAGCACAACCAGGGCTTTCACTGTCTCCCCACGATAGGCGTCATGGGTGCCGATGATGCAGGCATCCTGTACAGCGGGGTGCTTGTATAGCAGGTTCTCGACTTCAGAGGGCCATACCTTGAAGCCGGACACGTTGATCATCCGCTTGAGGCGATCCGTCATGAAGTAGTACCCGTCCCCATCCACGGTGCCCAGATCGCCGGTCCGGAAGTAGGTTCGTCCCTCCAGTTCGATGAAGGCATCCCGTGTAGCGTCGGGCTTGCCCCAGTAGCCCTTGAACACCTGCGGTCCGCTGACGATGATTTCGCCGACTTCGCCGACCGGCAATACCTTGAGCGTCGTCGGGTCGATCACGCAGGCTTCCGTATTGAAGGTCGGCAAACCGAGACATTGCTGTTTAGGCCGGTCGCTCGGATTG
The DNA here is from genome assembly GCF_000611145.1 of Cupriavidus sp. SK-3. Classification (NCBI taxonomy): domain Bacteria; kingdom Pseudomonadati; phylum Pseudomonadota; class Betaproteobacteria; order Burkholderiales; family Burkholderiaceae; genus Cupriavidus; species Cupriavidus sp. SK-3. The sequence continues at coordinate 10,347 of NZ_JFJV02000258.1, forward strand.
TTGTGTGTTGCGGCCATTGTTTCCGACAGCCCGTATCCTTCCAGGTAACTGAGCCCGAACTGTTGTTTCAGACGCTCAGCGACCGCTTGCGGCATGGCCGCGCCTCCGCCCCCAACGTGCCGCAGGGTTGTGAGATTGAATCGCTCAAGATTCGCGCTGGCAAGGAGATCGATCACCATGGTTGGATTGCCCATCCAATGGGTAACGCCATGCTGCGAGATAAGCCGGCCCGCGGCCTCGCGATCCCAGCGTGGCAGCATCACAATCGTAGCCCCGCAATGGATCGGCGTGTTCATGCCATGCTGCATGCCGCTCACGTGAAACAATGGCAATACCGAAAGGACAACCGATCCGGCCCCGCATGCCGACCAGATGCCATTGCCGATCGCGTTATGCATGACGGATCGATGCGTATGGATGCACCCTTTGGGCGCGCCCGTGGTGCCAGAGGTATAGGGCATGACAGCCATGTCGTCGGCTTCGGCGTCATCTCGTGCGGGGACGTAGCCCGCTGCGAGCGCGTCAGACCAAAGCGACACCTTGCCGGTAGCCCACGCAGGTGCTTCGTATTCCGCCGTCATCCACGCCGGCAGCGAAGGCTCGGGGGCTGCATCGGCGGCAAGCAGGTCCGCCGCATAGCGGGTCATCAGCACGCGTTGAACCTGGCCGGCCGACAGCAGGTCCGCGCCGATCCCTGTATCGAAGGCGTCCGCGGCGCACACGACCACCCGGGCCGCGCTATCCGTAGCGTAGTGACGGAATTCGTCGGCCTTGTTCATTGGGTTGACCGGCACGACAACCGCCCCGGCACGCAGGATGGCGTAGTAGGCAACGATGAACTGCGGGCAGTTCTGCATATACAGCAACACCCGGTCGCCTTTCCTGACGCCGGCTTCGTGCTGAAGCCATCCCGCAATGGCCATCGCTTGCGCATGCAGATCGCGAAAACTCACCGCATAGCCATAGCAGTGGATTGCGGTCTTGCCGGGAAAGCGCCGCGTGGTGACTTCCAGGTTGTACCAGAGGGACGTTTCCGGCGACACAATCCCGTCCGACCCATTACCGGAATTTACGTGCGCCGGTGGAAAATCCGGTCTTGCGTGCAACATCGCTTACTCCCCCTCTTTCTTGACACTCTGCCTGAGCCCCCGCCAGCGCTGCCGCGTCTGGATCTTCATTCGGGCTTGAAGTTGATCGAGCGCAATAGCTTGCCCTGCCGTTCGTAGGATTCGCGCACGTCTACGGAAAGCTCTTCGCTGGTAGCCGGTGAACCGACTTCCATGCCAAGGTCTTCGATCTTCTGCCGGATCTCGCGCGATTGCATCGCCTTGAGCGTGGCGTCGCGCATCTTGGCCACCACGGCTGGCGGTACGCCCGGCGCCGACCAGAGCGCCATCCAGCTGACTTCCTTGAGGTCGGGAAATCCCAGTTCGGCGAAGGTCGGAAGATCAGGCAGCGCAGGGATCCGCTTGGGGTAGGCAATGGCAAATGCCCTGAGCTTCCCTGACTTGATGAATGGAAGCGAAGTTGCCGGACCGTCGAACATAAGCGGAACGTGCCCCCCCATCACGTCTTGCAGCGCAGGCGGCGACCCCTTGTAGCTCACGGTGCCCGTCGTCAGTCCGGCAAGACGATTGAATTGCACGCCGATGGTCTGGCCACGCAGGCCGACACCGAAATTCGCATAGTCGACCTTACCCGGATTCGCTTTGACATACGTGATCAGTTCGCCGAGGTTTTTCGCGGGCAGGCCGGGATGGCCGACGAGCACGAGACCCTGCCGGGTAAGCTGCGCAATCGGAACAATGTCCTTGAACGGATCGTAAGACACATGCATGGCGTGAGGCACTTCCGAGGCAATGCCCTTTTGAATCAGCAGGAATGTGTATCCGTCCCGTGGCGCCGACAGCAGGCCATGGACGCCGATGGTTCCCGCTGCGCCGGCCTTGTTGTCGACGATCACGGTCTGTCCAAGCGGGCTTTGCAGCGCATTCGCGAAGAGGCGCGCCACGATATCGGCCGTGCCGCCCGGAGGTGCGGCAACGATGATCCGCACGGGCTTGGTTGGCCACTCGGCGGCATTCGCCGCTGGCGCGGTCGACAGCAGTGGAACAACTGCGATCGCGAGCGCCAGCGTCTGGCGTGCAATCAGGGGGATGCGCATGTCTCGCTCCTGTTGTGTTGGTAGAGTCTCTTGGCTCCTGGGCCAACCGGCATGCTTCGATGCTGCGGCCCGGCTCTGATATGGCCTTCGGGCAAATTCTAGTGGGCTCGCTCATCCGGGCGCTTTGCATCGCACGACAGAATCTTGCGGATCGCGACAACCGGTGTGCCGGCTGCCCCTTGTCCCAAGTAAGCAAATGAATGTCCCAGATTAGCAAGCCGGAATTGCCTGTGCCCAAGATACTCAGGGGACCAAACCGATAGCAGCCCTTCCCCCTGGAGAACCACCATGAATTTCCTCGACGGCCACCTCTTCCCCGAAAACCAGCAGCCCCTGATCATCACGGCCGCGCCCTATGCCCCCGGCTGGTTGCCTGACGACTTTCCCGAGGACATCCCGGTCACGATGGAAGACCAGATCCAGAAGGCGGTGGACTGCTACAACGCCGGTGCCACGGTGCTGCACCTGCACGTGCGCGAACTCGATGGCCGGGGCAGCAAGCGCCTGTCCAAGTTCAACGAACTGATCGCCGGCGTGCGCAAGGCGGTGCCCGAGATGATCATCCAGGTCGGCGGTTCCATCTCCTTCGCCCCCGAGAACGACGGCCAGGCCGCCAAGTGGCTGTCTGACGATACCCGCCACATGCTGGCCGACCTGGAGCCCACGCCGGACCAGGTCACGGTGACCGTCAACACCTCGCAAATGAACGTCACCGATCAGGCCGAGGATGCGGATTTCGCGGGCACCTCGCGCGCGAACCCTGCCATCTTCGGCGCCTACAAGGAAATGACAGTGCCAGCGCAGCCAGGATGGGTGGAGGAGCACGTCCGCCGCCTGACGGCCAAGGGCATCCAGAGTGCATTCCAGTGCTACAACCTCAACAGCTTCGAGTCGGTGGAGCGGTTGATGCGCCGCGGCTTCTACAAAGGCCCCCTGGTCATGAACTGGGTGGCCATCGCCGGCGGCATGGATACGCCCAATGTCTACAGCCTCGGCAACTTCATGCGCGCGGTGCCCGATGGCGCGGTCGTCACGGTGGAAAGCAACGTGCGCAACGTGCTGCCGGTCAACATGATGGGAATTGCCATGGGCTTGCACGTGCGCTGCGGCACCGAGGACTGCCTGTGGAACCAGTCGCGCACGGAGAAAATCAGCACCGTGAAGCAGATCGAGCAACTGGTGCGCATCTCGCGCGAGTTCGGCCGCGAGATCGCCACCGCGAAGCAGGCGCGCGAGATCTCCAGGATCGGCGTTTTCTACGACACGGTGGAGGAATCCCTGCAAGCGAACGGTTTCGCGCCCAATCGCAACGGCGGCAACCAGGGCTTCCTGCGCAAGACGTTCTGAGCGCGAACCGGAGCCGACGGGCCAGCTACTATATAGATAGTAGATAGCAGGCTTGACACCGCCCGTACGCTTGGATACCGTCAGCGGCAACAACGCGGCTACAACGCCGCGCCGCCGGCCAATGATGGATTGCATGCGCAGTGGCTCCTCGCCTGGGCGGCCAGGGATTCAGCTGCCAAAGGATTCGCCTGAGTGATCAAATGAGTACTCTGATTCGCAGCGCCCTTCTGGTCAAGTACTCCGAGATTGCCCGGACCTTGGGTGTCGACCCGGAGCGCATGATCCGCCACGTCGGGGCCGACCGGTCTTGTATCCTCTCGCCGGACCTGCATGTTCCGGAATCCTGGCTGGCCAAGGTGCTCGAATCCACCGAGCAGGCGTCCAGTTGCACTTCCGTCGGCCTGCTGATGGCCGAAGCCTGGCGGCTGTCCGATTTCGGTCCCGTCAGCCTGCTGCTCCAGCACCAGCCGACGCTGCGTCATGCACTGGGGCAGCTGGAGACGTATCGTCACCTGCTGAGCGAATCCGTTACCGTCCACGTTGAGGAAATCGATGATATCGCCATCGTCCATCTGCAGCTGATTACGGAGAGGCCGAATCCCGGCAGGCAGCCTGTGGAGCTTTCGGTCGGCGCGCTGCTGTGCCTGATGAAATCGATGCTTGGGGGAAGGTGGAAGCCGCGCAGCGTACACTTCTCGCATCTCGCGCCCGCAAGTCTTCATATCCACCATCGGCTGTTCGACACGAGAGTCGAATTTGGCTGCGACTTTGACGGCATCATCCTGGACCGTCAGGACCTTGACCGGCGCAATCCGCTGGGCGACGTGAACCTGTCCCGCTACGCCAGGGAACTGCTTGACCAGAATTTGCTCGGCAGACAGGTTTCCATGGCGTCCAATGTGCGCCGCGCGGTCCACCTGCTCTTGCCGCAGGGGCGAAGCGGCATTGACAAGGTTGGCGAGAAGCTCGGGTTGAGCGCCCGCACGCTGCAACGCCGGCTTGAGCAGGAAGGCGAAGAGTTCTCCTCCCTGGTGAACGAGGTCCGGCGCGGCCAGGCTATCCGCTACCTTGGGGACCAGCGATATCCTGTGTCCCAGGTCGCGCTCCTGGTTGGATTCTCCGAGGTAAGCACCTTCTCTCGCTGGTTCAGCGCGCAATTTGGCAAGTCGCCGACTCGCTGGCGAGGCGACTTGCTCGTGTGACCGGGCTGGCCTTGTCACTACCGTGGCCCTCCCCCTGAGCGGCAAGTCCGCATCGATACTCACCATCAAGACTCGCCATCCATGCCCGCCATCTGACTGACGGCTGCTCGAGTCCCACCCGTGCATTGCTGACGCGATTGGCCAAGTTGTGGCGCATCCCGTCAAGCGGCGGAGGGTGGAACTGCTGAGAATCCCTGAGCGTCAGGGCTCAGGAGCGATGGCAGTGCATTTGTCTGGTCTCCTGGGCCATTAAACAGGAGATAGGATGAAAGCAGTACGCGTAATACCAGGCGCCGACGGTGGCCGGCTCGAGGTGCAGGACATTCCCGTTCCGAATCCGGGCCCCGACGAAGTGTTGGTCCGGGTCTTTGCATCGGGCATCAACTTTGGCGAGATCAAGTACATGCGGGAGCATCGGGCAGGCAACCCGATGACCCCTGGCGTCGAGTTCGCGGGCGAGGTCGTCCGCGTCGGCGAGCAAGCCGGCGGCTGGCGCGAAGGCGACCGGGTGATGGGCCATGGCCGCGGCTGCCACGCACAATATGTTGTCGCCGCGCCGCTGGCGCTGATGCCGGTCCCGGAGGATGTCTCGTGGATCGATGCAGCCGCCTTTCCCAATGTGTTCATCACCGCCCATGACGCGCTGATCACCAACGGCGAACTGAAAGCAGGCCAATCGGTGTTCATCAATGGCGCCTCCGGCGGTGTGGGCATGGCCGCCATCATGATTGCGGCCGCACTAGGTGCCAGCCCTGTGATCGCCTCGTCGCGGTCTGCGGCAAAGCTGGACCGCCTGGCCGGCTTCGGGGTGGACGCTGGCATCAATGCATCCCGTGATTCGCAAGTGGAAGCCATCATGGCAGCCACCGGCAAGCGTGGCGTGGACGTCATCATCGATACCATCGGCGGCACGGTATTCGAGGACCACATCAAGAGCCTCGCGGTAAAGGGGCGCCTGGTCAATCTCGCGAGACTCGGTGGGGCAAGCACTGCGCAGGTCGACATCAACCTGCTGTGGCTGAATCGCCTGAAGCTGATCGGGGCGACATTCCGCACGCGCAGCGAGCAGGAACGTCTCGATTGCGTCCAGGCGTGCGCACGCGACCTGTTGCCGTTTTTCCGCGAAGGCAAGCTCCGCCTCCCGATCGACCGAACCTTCCCGATGGATTCGATCGCCGACGCCTACACGTACATCGCGAGCGGCCAGCACATGGGCAAGATCGTGCTCATTGCCGATTGACCGCTGAAACCGGCCCGTTGCCAGTGATCGCCAGGCCACGAATCCCACCCGTGCGAATTGGCCCCGGGAAGGGCATTGGCGCGACTCGCCAAATTGTGGCGCGATGGGTCAAGCGCGTGAGGCGGCTAGTGCCGACAATCAAATCCAAGCTATGCGCTGCTATCCGCTGCCCGCCGGCGGGCCTCTCAAACTCATACGCCAAAGGAAAATTCGCCATGCATATCAATCCGCTCACCTGCTCGATTGGTGCCGAACTGTCGGGTGTGAGTCTCGCCGATGTGGCGCGGGACGATTCGCTGTTCGCCGAGATCAAGGCACTACTGTTGGAACACCGGGTGCTGTTCTTCCGCGACCAGGACATTACGCGCGCCGACCATGTTGCGTTCGCCAGGCGCTTCGGTGACCTGGAAGACCACCCTGTCAACAATACGGTGCCGGGATACCCGGGCCTGATCGAGATCTACAAGAGTGACAAGCGGGACCACTTCGAGAACACCTACCACACCGATGCGTCGTGGCGGGCGAGCCCGCCCAAGGGCGCGGTGCTGCGCTGCATTTCGTGTCCGGAGGTGGGTGGCGACACCATTTGGGTGAACATGGTGGACGCGTACAAGAACTTGCCGGAAGAGATCAAGCAGAAGATTGCGGGCCTGCGTGCCAAGCACGGGATCGAGCATTCGTTTGGCGCGATCATGACGACGGAGGAGCGGGAGGAACTGGTGCGGAAGAACCCGCTGGTGGACCACCCGGTGGTCAGGACGCACCCTGAGACGGGTGAAAAGATCCTGTACGTGGGGCCGTTCGCGACACATTTCATCAACTACCATACACCGGAGAATGTGCGCGTCGGGCAGGACAAGACCCCGGGCGCGAGCCTGCTGCTGAACTACCTGCTCAGCCAGGCGGCGATTCCGGAGTACCAGGTGCGCTTCCGCTGGAAGCCGAACAGTGTCGCTATCTGGGACAACGTGGCGACACAGCACTACGCGGTGAGCGACTACTGGCCGGCGCCGCGCAGGATGGAGCGCGCCACCATCAAGGGCGATCGTCCGTTCTGAAGACGTCGCGCACGCCGGCCAGCGCGCCACCACGCTCGACGGTTCGCCACTACTGGATGCCGGATGCCGGATGCTGGATGGCAGCTTCGGCAAGACATCCAATCTTAACGAGGAACTTGAATTCCATGACCTCCAGAAAGCTGCCCACGGTTGTGATTGTCCCTGGCCTTCGCGATCACATGCCGGATCACTGGCAAACGCTGCTGGCCGAGCGTATTCAGGAAATGGGAGGCGCGGTACACATCGTGCCCCAGATCGACCAGGACAAGAGGCTGTGCAGCGCGCGAGTAGCCAACCTCGATCGGGTCGTGAGCGGCATCGATGGCCCGATGATCCTGGTTGCCCATAGCGTCGGGGTTCTGATCACCGTTCACTGGGCGCAGCAAACGAAGCGCGAAATCAAGGGGGCGCTGCTGGCCGCGCCCCCCGATTACGACACGCCGCTGCCGGCCGGTTACTCCGATCCGCAGACGCTGGCAACGAATGGCTGGACCCCGGTGCCGCGCGAGCGCCTGCCGTTTCCAAGCATCGTCGTCGGCAGCCGCAACGACCCGATCGGTAAGTTCGAGCGGATCCGCGAGCTCGCGCAGGCCTGGGGCAGCCGCTTCGTCGATGCCGGCGAAGTTGGCCATCTGTCGCCGGCTGACGGGTACGGCACGTGGCCGATGGCGGAGGCATTGATTCGGGAGTTTTAAGCAGCAGGATGGGCTTCAACTGTCGGCTGTCAGGTGATGGTGATAGTGAAGCCTGCGAGGACCGTTCCATGACGGCAGCCGCCTATTGCAGCATACCGGGAGGCAATACGCTCAAACCCGAAACACCACTCGACGTCGCCCTGCGTTGACTCCTGAGGACACCGTTCTCGTCGAACTCGAAAAGGACCGTGGACGATCTGATCTCACCCCCGGCAAACAGCGGACCAATGAACGGGATAAAGCTCTCGGGGTGGGTGTGGGAGGTCGCAAATGAATAGATCAGTATCGTTGATCCGTTTTTCAGTGCCGCCTGGGATGTGGGCGCCCCAAGCTGCGCCGTCACATCGTCCAGGGTGGAGAAACCGAGCATGAAGTCCGACAATTGCTCCTGCCTCACGTCGACGCCCGTCGATACACAGGCAGCCAACATGGCGCAAGTCGCAATCAGTGCGTGAACACGCTTCATGTCGCCACCGCGGTACATTTTGTGCCGTGACTGAAAACGTCCTGAAGGCCATCTTGCCCGCCTGGCCGCGCGTTGCATCCGGCACCGTATTCAAAGAATACGCCTTTGTTGTACGCTTCGCCGAAGCTCCCGGTTGGCTTGCGTTCACCGACCTGGTTTGGGCCGCTTTTTCCCGTGAACGGCCGTAGCTGCCTGGCTCGAATAGCGTCCGCAACGACCCCGCGCCGAGGGATTTCCCTCACTGTCCCGGCAAGACAAGAAGCAAGCTGCCCCCCGCAGGGGGCGCGAAACTGCCGTTGACGTCAAGCCTTTGACATTGCCCCCGGCCAGCCTCTTGCTAAACCTGCGGATGCGCGCTCCCCGTGATGTAATGCTCCAGCTGCTCAATAATGAACCTCTGCTCCGAAATAATATCCTTCACCAGATCCCCGATCGACAACATCCCGATCAGCTTGTCCCCATCCATCACCGGCAAGTGCCTCAACCGATGCTGCGTCATCAACGCCATGCACTCATCGGTACTCTGATCCCCCCGCACATAAATCACCGCCGACGTCATGATGTCGCGCACAAACGTCTCCCGCGACGTGCGCTGCATCAGGATCACCTTGCGCGCATAGTCCCGCTCGCTCAGGATGCCGACGATCTGGCTCTCGCCGCGCTCGATCACCAGCAGCGCGCCGATGCCTTTCTCCGCCATCAACTGCAGCGCGGTATAAACCGTGGCGCCAGGAGGAATACTGTAGATAGCCTGGGTTGGTTTGGACTCAAGAACCTGCCTTGCAGTTTTCATACCCACTCCTTGTTCGATCCCAAAGGATTGCAAACCGGACCCCGCGCGCAATAGCGGGAGCGCCTGACAGTGCACCTGCGCGTGCGCCGCTGCCTGTAGCTTTCAGATTAGCATCCCCCGCGCGCGCCTTACAGGGTGACGCACACGAATCTTTGTAAAAAGACAAAGCTGCCGAAAAGCGCTGCGCAAAACCGCCGGCAGGCGCTATAAAGGAGAGGGAGCGCGCTATATGGCGCGCGCACTGCGCAGGAGGGCCAGCCATGGCCACCGAATCCGTTGCCGGAAAGCGCGTCATCGTCCTCTTCGACGACAGCCGTTGCATCCATTCGCGCCACTGTACGCTGGACCGCCCGGACGTCTTCGTGCCCGGCGTGGAGGGCCAGTGGATCCACCCGGACAACGCCACCGCCGAGGAAATCGCCGAGATCGCGCACAACTGTCCGTCAGGCGCGATCAGCTACCAGACCCGCGACGACTCCCCCGGCGAGGCCGCCCCCCTGGTCAACGTGGCGCGCGTGCTTGAGAACGGCCCGCTGGCGCTGCGCGCCGCCATCACCATTGACGGCCAGCCCGCCGGCTTTCGCCTCACGCTGTGCCGCTGTGGCGCGTCGCGCAACAAGCCCTTCTGCGACACCAGCCACGCCGGCGCGGGCTTCACCGCGAGCGGCGAGCCCGCCACCGTGGAATCGGCGCCGCTGGCGCAACGCGACGGGCCGCTCGAAATCCACCCGATTCCCAACGGACCGCTGCGCATCAAGGGCAATCTCGAAGTCATCAGCGGCACCGGCAGAACCGTCAACCGCATGACCGAGGCCTGGCTATGCCGCTGCGGCCACTCGGGCAACAAGCCGTTCTGCGACGGCACGCACAAGAAGGTGGGGTTCAGGAGCGATCAGTAACAACGGCGCCAGGCGGCGGCGCATCTCCCAGCGCCAGCAGGCAAAGCCGCTCCATCTGCGTCACCCACGCCGCCCGCGATGACTCGCCGGCCCGCAGCAGCAGCCGATAGCGGCGCGCACCCCAGATCGCTTGCAGCAGGCTCTGCACGGTAGCGGCATCCGGCGCGCGCGGCAGATCCGGGCATGCCGCCAGCGTGCGCTGCCAGGCCGCGCACAACTCGTCGAACACGCGGCGATGATGCCTGGTCTCGGCGATGCGCGCTTCCAGCATCAGCATCTCGTGCTCGAAACCCTCCAGCGCGGCATCGTCCGCGCCACAGGTCAGCCGCACCAGGCGCCGGATGCGCGTGGCCCAGTCCAGCCCTGCCGCGTTCACCGCCTCGGCGTCGATACGCGCCAGCATCGACTCGATGGTGTGCCGCACATAGCCGGAGAGCAGCGCCTCCTTGTTGGGGAAGTACTCGTACAGGGTACCCACGGAGCAACCGGCTTCCAGCGCCACCGCGCGCGTGGTCACGCCGTCCCAGCCGCGCACGCGCCATATCCGAACAAAGGCCTCGTAAATGGCGTCCACGGTAAAGCGCGCGCGTCGCTGCGACGGGCGTTTCAGCGGCCTGGCCGGCGCTGGCGCCGCATCGGACGCGGCACCCGCGTTTCCGAACCCGGCGGCCGGCTTGCGGCGATACATTGGTGGCATCGACCTCGACGGTAATCAGTTAATCAGGTAATCAGTTAATCAAGGAGACAAGATGGAACACACGGGCCAAGGCGACCATGCGGAACAATCGCTCAGGGTAATCCGCCTGCTGACTCGCAAGCATGCCCTAAACGAAAGCCGGCTGGAAGCGCGCCAGGAACGCATCGACGCCGCCCCCGGCGAAGTCCTGCTGAAGATCGACCGCTTCGCGCTCACCACCAACAACATCACCTACGCCGCCTTCGGCGACGCCATGAACTACTGGCAGTTCTTTCCCACCGGGCAAGAGGAATGGGGACACATGCCGGTGTGGGGCTTCGCCGACGTGGTCGCCAGCGGCGTTCCCGGCGTGGAGGCGGGCGAGCGCTTCTACGGCTATTTCCCTATCGCCAGCCATATCCGCATGCAGCCCGAGCGCGTCACCGTGCGCGGCTTCTACGATGGCAGCGAGCATCGCAGGCCGCTGACCTCCGCCTACAACCAGTACACCCGCGTGGTCAACGACGCCGCCTACGCGCCGGAGCTGGAAAACTACCAGATCCTGTACCGGCCCCTGTTCATCACGTCGTTCATGCTGGCCGACTTCCTTGAGGACAACCGCTTCTTCGGCGCGACCCGGCTGGTGGTGTCCAGCGCCTCCAGCAAGACGGCCTACGGCACCGCCTTCTGCCTGCGCGGCCTACCCGGCATCTCGCTGGCGGCCATCACCTCCGGGCGCAACCGCCCCTTCGTCGAGGGCCTGGGCTGCTACGCGGAAGTGGTCAGCTACGACACGCTGGAAACGCTTGCCAACGACGAGCCCACGCTCTATGTGGACTTCTCCGGCGACGAAGCGCTGCGCGCGCGCGTGCATCATCACTTCGACACCGCGCTGGTGTACGACTGCTTCGCCGGCTCGGCGCAGAACACGGACTTCCTGCGCGACACCGGCCTGCCCGGACCCAAGCCCGAGTTCTATTTCGCGCCGGTGCAGATCCGCAAGCGCAATGCCGACTGGGGGCCCGAAGGCGTGAACCAGCGCTTCAATGCGGCGCAACGTGCGTTTATCGATCACGTGAAGGCGCCGGGCAATGGATGGTTGTCACTGATCGAAGAGGAGGGCTTCGGCGCGGCGCAGGAGAGGATCGCCAGCCTGGTGGCAGGTGGGAGCGAGCCGAAAGAGGGGTATGTGGTGCGGATCGGTTGATGCCGGTGCAGGGATATGCGATGGGCCGGGGAGGCGCGGCGGGCGGACACCGGGCTCGCCACGCCACGATCAAACCCCGGTCACTCCGCGCTCTGCAGGTACCGCTGGCGCGCCTCTTCTTCCAGGCGCACGTCTTCCACTTCCTGCAGCACGGCTTCCACATCCACCGGCCGGTCATCCACCTCGACCCGCCCCGTCAGCTTCACGCCCGGATGCAGCAGGCCGGCCTGGTAAAGCGCCCAGATCTCCTTGCCGTACTGCGTGTCGTTGAGTTCCGGCGCGAACTGGCCGAAGTAGAACGCGAGGTTGTCCACATCGCGCTCCAGCATCACGCTGGCATCGTTGTTGCCGGCGGCGTCCACCGCTTGCGGCAGGTCGATGATGACCGGGCCCTCGGCATCCACCAGGATATTGAATTCGGAGAGGTCGCCGTGCACCACGCCGGCGCACAGCATCAGGATCACCTGCCCGATCAGCGCCGCGTGAAACTCCAGCGCCAGCTCCGGGCTCAGCGCCACATCGTTCAGGCGCGGCGCGGCATTGCCATCGGCATCCACCACCAGCTCCATCAGCAGCACGCCCTCGAAGCACAGATGCGGCCTGGGCACCCGCACGCCCGCGGCGGCGAGGCGGTACAAGGCATCCACCTCGGCGTTGTGCCAGGCTTCCTCGGCCACCTTGCGCCCGTAGCGCGTGCCTTTTTCCATGGCGCGCGCCTGCCGGCTGCCCTTGACCTTGCGCCCTTCCTGGTAAGTCGCGGCCTGCCGGAAGCTGCGCTGCGCGGCATCCTTGTAGACCTTGGCGCAACGGATCTCGCCGCCGCAGCGCACGACGTAGACCGTGGCTTCCTTGCCGCTCATCAGCTGGCGCACCACTTCGTCGACCAGGCCGTCCTCGACCAGCGGCTGCAGCCGCTTCGGCGTTTTCATCGGGATGCGCGGCAATGGCTTTGCGCCATGCCTGTGCACATCCCGCATCCGCACATCGGGTACCGCAGCGTCGCCGCCACCGTTATTCCGTCAGCATGCGCACTTTCACGCGCTTGCCCTTTACCGTCCCGTCATTGAGCTTGCGCATCGCCTCGCGGCCGATCGAACGCTCGACCGCCACGTAGGTGGACATGTCCATCACGTTGATCTTGCCGATCTGGTGCTTGGCGTAGCCCGCGTCGCCGGTGAGCGCGCCGAGGATATCGCCGGGGCGCATCTTCTCCTTGCGCCCGCCGAGGATCTGCAGCGTGACCATGGGCGGCAGCAGGCGCTCGTTGCTGGCCGGGGCCAGTTCGGACAGCGGCTGCCATTCCATCTCGGAGCCCATGGCCTGTTCGATATTGCCCACGCGGCCCATCTCGTTCATGCTGGCCAGCGAGAGCGCCCAGCCGTCCTCGTCCGCGCGGCCGGTGCGGCCGATGCGGTGGACATAGACCTCGGGGTCCGGCGTGACGTCGACGTTGATCACCGCTTCGAGCTGGGCGATGTCGAGGCCGCGCGCGGCCACGTCTGTGGCAACCAGCACGGAGCAGCTGCGGTTGGCAAACTGCACCAGCACCTGGTCGCGCTCGCGCTGTTCCAGCTCGCCGTGCAGGGCCAGGGCTTCGAAGCCTTGCGCGCGCAGCAGGTCGACCAGGTCGCGGCAACGCGCCTTGGTGTTGCAGAAGGCCAGCGTGCTGACCGGGCGGAAATGGTTGAGCAACAAGCTGACGGCGTTGAGGCGGTCGCTGTCTTCCACCTCATAGAAGCGCTGGCGGATCTTGCTGTCGTCGTGCTGCTCCTCCAGCTTGATCTCGCGCGGCTTGCGCAGGAACTGCTGGCTGAGCCTGGCGATGCCTTCGGGATAGGTTGCCGAGAACAGCAGCGTCTGGCGCTCCTTGGGGCAGTGGCTTGCCACGTAGGCGATGTCGTCGAAGAAGCCCATGTCGAGCATGCGGTCGGCTTCGTCCAGCACCAGGGTGTTGAGCGCATCCAGGTGCAGCGTACCGCGCTCCAGGTGATCCATGATGCGTCCGGGCGTGCCCACGGCGATATGTGCGCCATGCGCCAGGCTGTCGGCCTGGGGGCGCATCGGCGAGCCGCCGCACAGCGTCAGGATCTTGACGTTCTCTTCCGCGCGCGCCAGGCGGCGGATTTCCTGCGTGACCTGCTCGGCCAGCTCCCGCGTGGGGCACAGCACCAGCGCCTGCACGTCGAAACGGCGCGTGTCCAGCCGGTTCAGCAGCGCCAGCGCGAAGGCGGCGGTCTTGCCGCTGCCGGTCTTGGCCTGCGCGATCAGGTCCTGGCCGGCCAGCGCGACCGGCAGGCTGGCGGCCTGGATCGGGGTCATGGTCTGGTAGCCGAGCTGCTCCAGCGTCGCCAGCGTGGCGGGCGAAAGGGGCAGTGTGGAGAAAGAGGCGCCGGCAGCGGCGGGCGCTGCGGATTGGGTAGGACTTGAGTTCATGCCGGATTATAACGGGCTGGTGCCCCTCCATCGTCTGCATCGTCTGTCATCCACCCCTGGCACCGGCCTCCCATGGTGGCGCCTGCCACCCCAGCCGCCCCAGCAGCGCCTGCGCCGCCGCGGGCGCGCGCTCCTTGGCGCCGTTGATGAAGAAAACGAACACCTCACGCCTGCGCTTCGCCGCCGCCTTGCCGTCCACCCGCGGCAGGTCTTCCGGGATGCCGCCAGATGCCCAGGCCTGCACCCGCTCGCCCCACGCATCGAGCGCCTTGGGCGCATAGCCGCTCTTCAGCTTCTCGCTGCTGCGCATCAGCCGCGCATAGACAAAATCCGCGGTGAGATCGGCGAAGGACGGAAACTTGTCCGAATCGGTGAAGACGGTGGCGGCCTTGTACTTGCGCGCGAGCTTGAGATAGTCCGGCGTCATGAAGCTCTCGTGCCGCACATCGAGCACATGGCGCAGCTCGCGGCCCTCGACCGAGGCAGGCAGCAGCGCAAGGAAGGCTTCGAAGTCTTCGGGGTCGAACTGTTTGGTGGGAGCAAATTGCCAGACCACAGGACCGAGCTTGCCGCCCAGCTCGGCAATGCCGCTGTCGACGAAGCGCTCGATGGACTCGGCGGATTCCGCCAGCACCCGGCGGTTGGTGGCGAAGCGTGATGCCTTGAGCGCGAACACGAAGCCGTCGGGCGTCTCGTCGCGCCATTTGGCGAAGGCGCTGCGCTTCTGGGTGCCGTGGTAGGTGCTGTTGATTTCGATGGCGGTGAGCTGGCGGCTGGCGTATTCGAGTTCCCGGCTTTGCGCCAGCCTGGCCGGATAGAAGTTGTCGCGCCACGGGGCGAAGTTCCAGCCGCCGATGCCGATGCGGGCGATGGCGCCGCCGGCGGCTTCGGGCGTCCTGGCGGCCTTTCCGGTTGTCTTCGCGCTTGCTTCAGCCATGCGTTCGCATCCTTTGTCTGGCAGCCGGTCCAACAGTCGAAAGCGTCGGCGCGCGCTGGAAAGACTCAGGAGAAGCGCACGCAGTAAATCGGCGGCAGATGCGCCGAGAACAGCTTCCAGCGTTCCCCGCCACTCTCCGAGATCCACAAGCCGCCGGTGGTGGAGCCCATGGCGAGGCGGTCGCCGCTATGGTCCACCGCCAGGCCGTGCCGGTAGACCAGGTCGTAGGCCGGCACGTCGGGCAGTCCGTCGGAGAATACATCGAAGCTGACCCCGCCGTCGCGCGTGCGCGTGACAACCAGCCTGCCGTCCACCGGCACGCGGCATTCGTCCTTCACCGCCGGCACGAACCACGCGGTATTGGGCCGGCGCGGATGCGCCGCCACGGCAAAGCCGAAGCTCGACGGCCGCGCATGCAAACGTTGCCAGTGCATGCCGCCATCGCCGGAGCGGAAGATGCCGCCATGATGCTGCACCCACATGGCATTCGGATGACCGGCGCATTGCACCAGGCGGTGCGGGTCCTGGATATTGCCGTCCTCGCGCCGCTCCGGCGGCATGTAGTCGGCCACCATGCCGCTGGCGGTGCAGTTCCAGCTCTTGCCGCCGTCCCGGGTCTGCCAGACACCGCCGCACGATACGGCAACCGTGACGTGGCGGCTGTCGCGCGGATCCACGCAGATGGAATGGATCCCCGGCGTATCGTAGCCACCGCCGAACCACTCACTACGTTCGGGGCGGTCCCAGAGCGGACGGTTCAGTGCCCAGGTCGCACCACCGTCGCCGGAGCGGAACAACCCGCCCGGCAGGGTGCCCACCCACAGCACGCCGGGTTCATCGGTGCCGCCAGCTTCCATCGACCAGATCTGCTGCAAGGACCATGGCACCGGGGCGGGCGGGCTGGCCTCCGCCCTATCTCCCGTTCGCGCAGCGGCGGGTACGCCGTCGGGCGCGGATTCGCGGCGAGGATCCGGCTCCGGCTGGGGCGGATACACCGGCACCGAGCACACGCCCCACTCCGTGCCGTGCGCCCTGCGCCGCCACAGCTTGACGCCAAAGTGCCCGAGGTTGAGTGCCGCGTACAAGTTGCCGTCACGCGGATCGGCCAGCACCATGCTGACCGGCTCGCCCAGGAAATGCACCGAGTCCTGCCGCCAGTCGCCGGCGCTGTCGCGCCGCAAGATGAGCAAGCCCTTGCGCGTGCCAACCAGAAGCTGATCGCCCATGCTGGACTCCTGTTGTCAGCGGCCTGTTGCCAGCCTGTTGTCAGCCTGTTGCCAACGGCAGCTTGCGCCGTCAACCGCCGGACAGCGCCTGCACCACAAAGATCTGGCTGCTCTCGCCCACGCGGTCGCTCAGGCGGCGGCGGTCGCGAATGGCGGAGCCATCGACAAACACGGCCAGGTGCCGGCGCAACTGCCCCTGGTCGTCCAGGATATAGCCGCGAAGTTCAGGTTGCTCACTGAAAGCCCGTTCCAGCGCGGCACACACGGTAGCCGCGCAGACCTCGCGTTCGGGGCTGGGGACATGGCGCTGGATGGCGGCGGCAAAGACAAGACGTGGCATGGTTGCGGGCTAGCGAGGGGACCGCCGGCGGAGTATGCGAACGTCTTGCAGTGTAGGAAATCCTGCGGGGAGTGCGCGTGCGATCGCACTCCCCATCCGGAACGGATGCACTATCGGTCACGCCGCGGGCATCCCGCAGTGCAACACGCCTCAGGCGGCCTTCCCTTCCTGGCCCTGGCGCAGCCGGGTGCTGGCAATCGCAGCCAGCACCAGCATCCCGGCGATGATCAGCAGGCCGTTCTTCGTGCTGCCCGTGGTCTGCTCGATCACCCCCATCACGGACGGGCCGATAAAGCCGCCGACCAGCCCGCAGGTGTTGACCAGCGCCAGGCCGCCAGCCAGCGCCACGCCGGCAAGACGGGACGACGGAAAGAGGAAGATGACCGACTGCACCACGAAGAACATCGATGCCGTCAGGCTGAAGCCCACCATGGCCACCACCGGCCCGGCATACGCCGCGAGCAGCAGGCCGGCGGACATGACGGCAAGCCCGGCGATCAGCATGCGGCGGCAGCGCCGCGGATTGCTGGCGAAGCGCGGCAGCGCCGCCGCGCCGATGGCCGCCGCGATCCACGGCACGGAATTGAGCAGGCCGATTTGCAGCGGCGACAGCTTGCCATAGGTGCCGATGATGCCCGGCAGGAAGAAGATCACGGTGTAGATGCTGATCTGGTGGCAGAAGTACACGAAGATCGCGAGCCAGATCTGGCGATCGGCCAGGCAGCCCCGGAACGAATGCCCGACGTGCCCGGCGGCCGCTTCCTCGGCTTGCTCCGCCGCCAGGCGGCGTTCCACCTCGCGGGATTCTTCGGGCGACAGCCAGGTCGCGGTGGCAGGGCCGTCCGGCAGCTTCTTCCACACGACAAATGCGAACGCCACCGCCGGCAGGCCTTCCAGCACGAACATCCACTGCCAGCCGCGCCAGCCCAGCACGCCGTCCATTTGCAGCAGCGCGCCGCCGAGCGGTCCGCTCAGGATATTGGCGATGCATACGCCCAGCAGGAAGTACCCGGTCGCGCGTGCCCTCTCCTTGCGGCCGAACCAGTAGGTCAGGTAAAGCATCACGCCGGGGAACAGGCCCGCTTCCGCCGCGCCGAGCAACAGGCGCATCACGTAGAACGAGGTCTCGCCGCTGACAAAGGCCATGCCTGTGGACAGCAATCCCCAGGTGATCATGATGCGCGTGATCCAGAAGCGCGCCCCCACCTTGTGCATGATCAGGTTGCTGGGCACTTCCAGCAGCGCGTAGCTGAGAAAGAACAAGCCCGCGCCCAGGCCGTAGGCCGCCGCGGAGATGCCCAGGTCGACCGCGATGTGGCTCTTCGCCAGCGCGATATTGGTGCGGTCGAGAAAGCTGATCACATAAGCCAGCACCAGCAGCGGCATCAGCTTCCTGAACAGCAGCGCGTTCAGCGAGCGCTGAGCGGCAAGCGGCGCTTCTCGCGCGGGTTGCACATAGGTGGTAGTCATGAATCGTGTCTCCTGTCGGCGGTATAGGTCTTGTTTCCGGGGGCGGCGGCAACGGCAGCGTGGCGCGGCGCCGCGCAAGGCGGCGCCGGCAGTCAGAACGCCACGTTGTCCCCGCCCTTCAGGCCGAGGATCTCGCGCGCCTCGTCGGGCGTCGCGACATCGATGTTCAACGCCTCCAGCACGCTGCGGATGCGCAGCACCTGCTCGGCGCTCGAAGCCGCCAGCCGGCCCGGGCCGATCCACAGCGAATCCTCCAGGCCGACCCGCACGTTGGCGCCCATCGCCGCGCCGATGGTGGCCAGCGGAATCTGGTTGCGCCCGGCGCCGAGGATGGACCAGCGGTACTGGTCGCCGAACAACCGGTTCGCGGTCCGGTGCATATGCATCAGGTCTTCCGGATCGCCGCCGATGCCGCCCAGGATACCGAACACTGACTGTACGAACACGGGCGCCTTGACCAGCCCGCGATCCAGGAAATGCTTCAGGTTGTTCAGGTGGCTGATGTCATAGCATTCGAACTCGAAGCGCGTGCCGTTGGCGTTGCCGATCTTCAGGATGTTCTCGATATCGCTGAAGGTGTTCTTGAAAATCAGGTTGCGGCTGTTCTCCAGATGCTCGCGCTCCCATTCGTGCGTGAACGCCTTGAAACGCTCCAGCATCGGAAACAGGCCGAAATTCATCGAGCCCATGTTAAGCGACGCCAGTTCCGGCTTGAAGGTGGTGGCCGGGAGCATGCGCTCCTCCACGGTCATGTGGGGGCTGCCGCCGGTGGTGATGTTGATCACGGCATTGGTGGCGGACTTGATCTTCGACAGGAACGGCCGGAACAGCTCCGGATCCTGCGACGGCCGCCCGTCCTTCGGATCGCGCGCGTGCAGGTGCAGGATGGCCGCGCCTGCCTTGGCCGCGTCGATGGCGGCAGCGGCGATTTCGTCGGCGGTCACCGGCAGGTACGGCGACATGCTGGGCGTGTGGATCGCGCCGGTAGGGGCGCAGGTGATGATGGCTTTGGATCGGGCTGCCATGGCGGCCTCCGTATGAAATCGGTTGGTAAGGATGCGCTCAGCTAAGGGCTTGCGTCAGGCCATCGACCACCAGTTCCTGGCCAGTGACGTTGGCGGCAAGGTCGCTGGACGCGAACAGCACCATGTTGGCGATGTCGCGCGCCGTCACCATGCGCCCCAGCGCGGCTTGCGAGGTGTAGGCGCGCGTGACTTCCTCCAGCGGCTTGCCCAGCGCTTCGGCCTTTGCCGCGATGACCGCGCGAATGCGCGGGCCATCGACCGCGCCCGGCAGGATGGCATTCACGCGGATGCCGTCCGCGCCGAGTTCCAGCGCCAGCGATTTGGTGAAGCCGATCACCGCCCACTTGGACGCCGAGTAGACCGAGCGCCCGGGCATGCCGAGGTGGCCGGCGGCCGACGACAGGTTGACGATGGCGGCGTTATTTCCCCGGCGAAGGCGCGGCACCGCCAGGCGGGTGCACAAGAACTGGCCGGTGATATTGACCGCGAGCGTGCGCTCCCAGTCCGCCAGCGCCAGGGTCTCCACGCCGCCGGTGGGGCCCGCCACGCCGGCGTTGTTCACGAGTACGTCCAGGCCGCCGAGGGTGCGGTCGACGGTCTCGAACAACGCCGCCACGTCGGCCTCGGCCGACACGTCGGCCCGGCAGCCATGCACCGCCGGCAACTCGGCCGCCAGCCGCTCAAGGCTGGCGCCCTGGACATCGCACACGAGCACGCTGGCGCCCGCCTGCGCGAAGGCGCGGGTGATTTCCAGGCCGATACCGTCGGCGCCCGCGGTCACCAGGACCCGCTTGCCCGCCAGAGAGTTGTCATTCCACATATTCGTCAGCTCCGTCCATGAGGCGATATTGCTCCATTGGCGCCATGTTATATCTGTGATCACAGATCGCAAATCGGGAATACCCTATGTGCTATGATTTCCGCATGTCCCTACCCGAACTTGTGACCCCTTTGAAGCGCCAGACGCTGAGTGCCGACGTCTATGCGCAATTGAGAGAGCTGTTGATCAGCGGCCACATGATGCCCGGCGAACAGATCTCGCTTCGCAGCACCGCCGCCGCGCTGGGCGTGAGCGTGATGCCGGTGCGCGAGGCGGTCCACCGGCTGGTGGCGGAGCAGGCACTGGAACTGACGCCGAACCGCGCGCTGCGCGTGCCGGTCATGAGCGTGAGCCAGTTCCGGGAGATCACCAGCATCCGGGTCAACCTGGAAGGGCTGGCGACGGAGCAGGCGGCCGAGCACCTGAGCGATGCCGCGATCGTGCAGATCACTGCCCTGCACGACCGCTTCTCGGAAGAGATGGCACGGTCCAGGCCGGACAGCTCGCGGCTGATCGCCGTCAACAAGGAATTGCACTTCGCCGTCTACAAGGGCGCCGGCATGCCGATCCTGCTGCAGATGATCGAAGCGCTGTGGCTGCGCATCGGCCCGATCCTGAATCACGACCTGCGCTCCGGCTCGCGCCGCGTGGGCGAGCAGGTGGCCGTCAATCATCACGCGCGGCTTGTCGCTGCGCTCAAGCGCAGGGATGGCGTGTCGGCACGGGCCGCACTGCAAGGGGATATTGAAAGCGCGGCGGAATACATCGTCTCCGCGGGCGTGTTGCTGGCGGCGGATGCGTTCGAGGAGCCGGTTCCCGATGCGGGCAAGCCTGCCTTGAAAACCGCGCGCCGCACGCGCAGCGCCAGCGGCCGGCAAACGGCCTAGACATGTCCGCGCTGACATCCGCGCTGACGCGGGTCGTCAAACACATGGTGTCGCCCGACGTAGAGGCTACTCGCCGCCTTTACCGCGTGCTTCTCCGCGCGCAACCTCCAGCCTGCAATCGCGGCTACGCCTTCCAGGCGACATCCGCATCCAGCGGATACACCGGCCGTGCCAGCCGCTGAAACGGGAACTGCGCGTAGCGCGAACTCGTCACGCCGCCGCCATCGCATTCGACCACCGCCTTCGCGATCGGCACGAATACCGGGCGGCAGTACATGCGCGATTTCAGCAGCAGGAAGCGCTGCGCCAGCGGGTCCACGCCGATGTGGGTGAAGATGCCGAGGTCCCAGTGTTCCTGCGGTGTCTCCGTCACCACCACCTGCGCCGCGCCGGTATCGAGCAGCACGGTGCGGCCCATGCGGATGCGCAGGCCAGGGTAGGTAGGACCGCTGATCACGTATTCCCCGTCGCTGATGGCGGCGACGCGCCCGCTCAGGGTCAGCGGCGTGGGATAGACGCCGAGCTGGCTAAGCGGCACCTTGTTGCCCACCGGCAGCGTTACGCTGGCGCCCACGCCGGCATCGATCAGCGCGGCCACCGCCCGCGGGTCGCACACCGGCCCCACCGCGATGCCGGACAGGCCCTGGCGCAACGCTTCGCGCAGCACCGCCATATCGTCGCAGGTGCCGCCGGACATACAGTTGTCGCCATGGTCCAGCAACAGCACCGGCCCCTTGCCGTGGGCAGCCGCCAGTTGCGCGGCACGCGCAATGGAGTCCGCCAGCGGCTCGCTTTCATAAACGAAGCCGGCGCGCTCGTTCCATATCTGCGCCGCGAGCTTGTCCGCCGCGGCTTGTGCCGCCGCCGCATCGCCATCGGCCACCACCAGCACGCTGATGCAAGGCGCCGCGATATCCGCCAGCCCGAAACCGGCCAGCACCGATACCGCCAGCATGCCACCGGCCTCGGCCTGCCGGGCCGCCGCCACCGCGCGTTGCATCGCGCCCTCGCCGGTGTTGCTGCGCAGCGTGTGCGTCACCATCGGCAAACGCCGCCATGCGAGCGCGGGCCGCATCTGTTGCTGCAGCATGCGCAGCAACAGGCGGCCGGCGTGCTCGCCGGTTTCGTACATGTCGACGTGCGGATAGGTCTTGAAGCTGACGGCGATATCCGCGTGCGTCATCATCGCTTGCGTGACGTTGCCGTGCAGGTCCAGCGCGATCGCGATCGGCACATCGGGCAGCACCTGGCGCAACCGCGCGAGCAACTCGCCCTCGCCGTCGTCACTGTTCTCCGCGACCATGGCGCCGTGCAGGTCGAGCATCACCGCATCGCAGCCGGGCGCCGCGCTCACGATGGCGTCGCACAGGGCGGTATAGGCATCGGCCGCGACGCGCCCGCTGGGGTTGGCGCCGGCCGCGACCGGCACCACGAGTTCGGCGCCCGCCGCTTCGGCCAGGTCGATGAAGGCGCCGATGGCCGTGCGCGTGCCCTTGCTGGCCCTGTAAGCGTCTTCCCCGTAGCGGGGATCGAAGGACGGCAGCGGCGTCGGCACCGGCGAAAAGGTATTGGTCTCGTGGTTCAGGCGTGCGATCAGGATCTTCATGACGGGCGTCAGGACAGGTTGGCGGATTCGAGCATCACTTGCAGCAGGACATTGCAGCCCGCCTCCAGGTGCTCGGGCCTGGCGTCTTCGATCTCGTTATGACTGATGCCGTCCTTGCATGGCACGAAGATCATGGCGGCCGGCGCCACGCGCGCGAGATAGACCGCGTCGTGCCCGGCGCCGCTGATGACATCCATCTCCGGCAGCGCCAGCCGCCGCGCGGCGGCGCGCACGGACGCCACCATGCGCGCGTCGAACGGCTGCGGCGGGAAGTACACCACCTGTTCGATACCGATGCTTAGCCCGGTACGCGCGGCCAGTTGCGCGGCGGCTTCGCGCAAGGCACGGTCCATCTCCGACAGCGTGGCGTCCGTGTCGGAACGCAGGTCCACCGTCATGGCGACGCGGCCGGGAATGACGTTGCGGGAGTTCGGGTGCACTTCCATGCAGCCTACCGTGGCGCGTCCGTGAGGCTGCCGCTCCATGGCGATGCGATTGACGATGCCGACCAGCTCCGCGCTCACCAGCATGGCGTCGCGGCGCATGGCCATCGGCGTGGGACCGGCATGCGCCTCCATGCCGGTGACGACCACGTCGTACCAGCGCTGGCCCAGCGCGCCCGTGACGACGCCGATCGGCACATCGCTGGCCTCCAGCACCGGACCCTGTTCGATATGCGCCTCGAAATACGCGGCCACCGGGCGTCCGCCAACCGCCTCGCCGCCGGCATAGCCGATCGCGGCCAATGCCTGCCGCACGGAAACGCCATCGCGGTCGCGCTGGCCCAGCACGCCGTCCAGCGCGAACTCGCCAACGAAGGCGCCGGAGCCCATCATGACCGGCACGAAGCGCGAGCCTTCCTCATTGGTCCACACGGCGACTTCCAGCGGGTGCGCGGTCTGCACGCCGGCATCGTTGAGCGTGCGCAGCACTTCCAGCCCCGCCAGCACGCCGTAGTTGCCATCGAACCTGCCGCCGGTGGGCTGGGTATCGATGTGGCTGCCGGTCATCACCGGCGGCAGCCCGTTGTTCCTGCCCGCCCTGCGCGCGAACAGGTTGCCCACCGCATCCACCCGCACTTCGCAGCCGGCGGCCCGGGCCTCCGCCACGAAGAAATCCCGGCCGAGGCGATCCTGCTCGGTCAGTGCCAGCCGGCATACGCCGCCTTTCGGCGTCGCGCCGATCCCGGCGAGCCGCATCAGTGAATCCCACAGGCGCGCGCCGTCGACGCGGAGGCTTGCCAGGGCAGGTTGGTGCTGCGTCAACATAGTGCTTCCTCTCGCTTTCGCTGATTGTGCTCGTGCTCGTGCTCGTGCTCGTGCTCG
>NZ_JFJV02000258.1:34184-39940 GCF_000611145.1 Cupriavidus sp. SK-3
TGTGCTTGTGCTTGTGCTCGTGGTCGTGCTCGTGCTTGTAGATGTCCGGCGGATCAGGCCGCAAGGCCCACGCCGAGATAGCGGTCCTTTACCGCCTCGTCCTCCCGGAACGCGGCATTGCTCCCGCTGTAGACCACCGTCCCTTGCTCCAGGATGAAATGCCGGTCCGCCAGCTGCATGCAAACCTCCAGGTTCTGCTCCACCAGCAGGATCGATACGCCGGCCGCCTTGATCATCCTGAGCTGCGCCACGATCTCCTCGACGATGACCGGCGCCAGGCCCTCCACCGGCTCGTCCAGCATCAGCAGGCGCGGGTGGTTCATCAGCGCGCGGCCAATGGCGAGCATCTGCTGCTCGCCGCCGGACAACTGCGCGCCGCCGTTGCGGCGCCGCTCGCGCAGGCGCGGGAAGATGCGGTAGATATCGTCCAGCTGCCACGGCGACGCCTTGCGCGCGCCGAGCTTGAGATTCTCTTCCACGGTCAGCAAACGGAAGATGCCGCGATGCTCGGGCACCAGGCAAAGCCCATCCGCCGCGATCCGGTGCGGCTCCATGCCGGCGATGTCGCGACCCTGGAACAGCACGCGTCCGCCACGCGGACGCACCACGCCGGCGATGGCCTTCAGGGTGGTGGATTTACCGGCGCCGTTGCGGCCCAGCAGGGTGACCAGTTCGCCGGCGCCGACCGCCAGCGATACGCCTTGCAGCACATGGCTTTTATCGTAGTAGCCGTGCACGTCCTGGACGTCCAGCATCGTCGTCATTTGCCGCCTCCGGTGATCATATTGCCCAGGTACGCCGCCCGCACGCGCGGGTCATTGCGCACCGCGCCGGGCGTGCCTTCCATCAACACCTTGCCCTGCTGCATCACGGTCACGGTGTCGGAAATATCCATGACGATATCCATATTGTGTTCGATCAGCACCACGGTGTGATCCGCGCTCAAACCGCGAATCAGGTGCTTCATCGCGGCCAGGTCGTCGATCCCCATGCCGGACGTCGGCTCGTCCAGAAAGATGGCGCGCGGCCTTGCGGCCAGCGCCATGCCCACTTCCAGCCGCCGCTGCTGGCCGTGCGACAGCGTGCCGGCTTCCGCGTTGGCGACGCGGGTCAGCTCCAGCCGTTGCAGCACGCTGTCTACGGTATCCGCGCAAGCCAGTTGCCCCAGCGGCCGCCGCCAGCAATCCATCGCGCGGCGCGGGCTCGTTCCGAGCGCCGCCAGCCGCAGGTTCTCCCGCACAGGGAGATGCGTGAACAGGCTGGTCACCTGGAACGAACGCGCGATGCCGCGCTGCACGCGCTGGTAATCCGGCTCGCGTGTCACGTCCTTGCCGTCGAATACGATGGTTCCCGCGGTCACCGTGCCGGTCCCCGTGAGCATATGGAACAGCGTGGTCTTGCCGGCGCCATTGGGACCGATCACTGAATGCACGGTGCCCGGCATCACCCGCAGGTCCACGCCGCCCAGCGCGTTGAACTTGCCATAGGACTTGGTAATCCCGCGCGCTTCCAGAATCGCCGTAGTCATGCCTGTTCCTCCTGTCCGATCGGCTTCGCCGGTTCGCGGCCCATCTTGCGCCACAGCATCTCGCCCAGACCCCACAGCCCGCGCGGAATAAACAGGCTGACCGCGATCAGCAGGAAGCCGAGCAGCATCAGCCAGCGCGGCCACAAGGTCGACAGCCAGTCCGACAGCAGCACATAGAAGGCCGCGCCCAGCACCGAGGCAAAGGCGTTGCCGGTGCCGCCGATGACCGTCATGATCAGGATCATCTCGCTGGTGTGATAGTCGATATTGGTCAGCGGCGCGATGCCCATCAGCATGGCGTGCAGCGCGCCGGCCAGCCCGGTGATCGCCCCCGACAGCACGAAGGCCATCAGCTTGAAGTACCTGACGTTGTAGCCGACCGCCTGCGCGCGCTCCTCGTTGTTGCGGATCGCGAGCAAAGTGCGGCCAAACACGGACTCCGTCACGCGCAGCACCAGGAAAAACACCAGCAGGAACAGCACCGCGACAAAGCCGTAGAACTGCCACGGCCCGGCCAGCGAGCCCAGCTCCGTGCCGAACAGCGAGACCGGCGGGCGCGGGATATCGAGCAGGCCGTTGTCGCCGCCGGTCAGGTCGGGCGTGGTGTAGGCGAGGAAGTAGAACATCTGCGCGAATGCCAGCGTGAGCATCACGAAGTACGTGCCGCGCTGGCGAATGGCGAACCACCCGACCAGCGCCGCCGCCGCCGCGCCCAGGACGATGGCAAGCACCAGCGCCAGCGGCAAAGGCAGCGCCAGGCGCGTCAGCGCGATGCCCAGGCCATAACTGCCGAGGCCGAAGAAGATGCCCTGCCCGAAGGAAAGCAGCCCGGTGTAGCCAAGCAACAGGTTGCAGGCCATCACTGCCATGGCATAGACCAGCACTTCCGTGGCCAGCGTGCCGGAGCGCATCGTGAGCGGCAGCACCAGGGTCACGCCCAGCGCCAGCAACCAGAAGCGATAGCGTTTGAGCATCTCCATCATCCTCTCCCCAGCAAGCCATGCGGGCGCAGCAGCAGCACCGCGGCCATGGCCACATAGATCATCAGCCACGCGCCTTCCGGCCACAGCGTGCTCATCAGGCTTTGCACCACGCCGACCAGCACGCCGCCCACCAGCGCGCCGGTGAAACTGCCCAGCCCGCCCACTACCACCACCACGAACGCCACGCCCAGCGCCTCCACGCCCATGAACGGCTCGGCTCCCCGGATCGGCGCGGCCAGCACGCCGGCGATAGCCGCCGTGGCCGCGCCCAGCGCGAACATCAGGCTGAACAGGCGGAAAATGTTGATGCCGAGCAGCGACACCATCTCCGTCGATTCACTGCCCGCGCGCACCGCGCTGCCCAGGCGCGTGCCTTCCAGCAGCCACCACAAGCCGACCGCCAGCAGCGCGGTGAAGCCGATCACGAACAGCCGGTACTTCGGATAAACGAAGCTGCCCCACATCACCACGCCCTGCAGCGATTCGGGTGGCGCCACATTGACGCCGAGCGGGCCCCAGCTGGTGATGATCAGCTCCTGCGCGACCATTGCGAGGCCGACCGTGACCAGGATATGGAACTCATGCGGGAGCGCGTACACGTGCCGCAGCATGACCTTCTCGGTCAGCCAGGCAAACGCGCCGACCAGCAGCGGCGCGGCGGCCAGCGCGACCCAGAAGTTCAGGCCAAGCTGCAAGGCCTGGAAGCAGAGGTAAGCACCCAGCGCATAGAATGCGCCGTGGGCGAAATTGACGAAGCGCAACAGGCCGAAGATGATCGACAAACCCACTGCCAGCAGGAAGTAGAGCATGCCGATGCCAACGCCGTTGACCACCTGCAACAGGTAGACGTTCATGGGCTTGAGCGGGAAGCTTGGACGGGAAGGATGGCCCTGGTGCGCCCCGATGCCGGGGCGCACGGCCTGTAGCTTGCAGGCGGCCCGTCAGGCCATCTTGCACAGGGTCTTGTCGACGGGCAGGAAGGACTTGCCGGCGCTGATCACCTCGGCGTAGTCGTCCTTGTCCTTCATGCGGCTCTTTGCCTTGCCCTTGAGCAGGTAGTAGTCCTTGATGACCTGGTGGTCGGCCGCGCGCACCTCCTCGGATCCGGTCAGGCCGTCGTACTTCATGCCCTCGATGGCGGCCACCACGGCCTTGGGATCGGCGGTGCCGGCCTTGATCATGCCGTCCAGCATGATCTTGGTGCAGATATAGGAACCGGCCAGGCTGTAGTTCGGATTGCTCTTGAAGCGCGCGTTGCTCCGTTTGACCAGGTCGCGGTTCAGCGGCGAATCCGCGCCATGCCAGTACTGGGCGCCGAAGTACACGCCTTCGCACAACTCCGGCCCCAGCGATTCGAACTGTTCCAGCCCGGACGCCCAGGCCACCAGGATCGTGGTGTCCTTCTTCATGCCGAAGCTCGCCGCCTGGCGCAGCGTGTCGGACGACTGCTGGCCAAAGTTCAGGATCAGCAGCACATCCGGCTTGGCCGCCAGCGCGTTGGTCAGGTAGCCGCTGAATTCCTTCTCGTTGAGCCCGTGATAGCTGTTGCCGACGTGCTCGATGCCCTTTTCCTTGAAGACGTTCTTTGCCGCCGACAGCAGGCCTTCGCCGAACACATACTGGGGCGTGATGGTGTACCAGCGCCTGGCCTTGGGCATGGCCTCGATCAGCGGCCGCACGGTGCGCTCGATGGCCCCGAAGGTGGGCACGGACCAGCGGAAGGTGGCGCGGTTGCAGTCCTTGCCGGTGATCTCGTCGGCACCGGCGGTGGTGACGAATACGCCGCCGAATTTCTCCGCCTCCTTGCCCATGGCCAGCGACTCCGACGACAGGATGCCGCCGGCAAAATAGCGCGCCGCGTTCTTCTGCGCCAGCTCCTGCATCTTGCGCACGGCGGTGGCCGGCTTGCCTTCGGTATCCAGCACGCTGTAGCGCAGGCTCTTGCCAAGCACCTTGTCGTATTGCTCCAGCACCAGCTTCATGCCCAGGTCGGCAAACTTGCCGTTGGCGGCGAAGGGGCCCGACATCGGCACCGGGCAGCCAAGCTCGATCACGTCACCCGCGGCCGCCAGCGCGGAGCGGGCGTGCACGAGTGCGGCGGGGACAGCGGACAACGCCGCCAGCTTCAACAGGTTACGACGATTCATGTCTCACTCCTCTCGATGGGGATAGCCACCCAGGATGGCCGGTAGCCGCCGCGTCAGCGCGCGGACATCCTCCAGCCTTTTATGCTATTTATCATGATAAATAGGTGAGACGATAGTAGGAGGCGCTTCTTTCAAAGTCAATAGGAGGAAACGCAGCAAGGCGTACGGCGGCGGCGCGCACCAGCGGCGCTGGCGGCGGCAATCGCAGCCTGTAGAATTGGACCCGGCGTGGCCTGGCCGGCAGCAGCAGACTGGACCGGCGGCACGCGGCAATCAAAGGGATGGAAACAACATGGCACCGCTACGTGGCGAAGGCGCCAGGACGATCGAGATTCGCAAGCAGAAGCGCGCCGACCTGGTTGCCGAAGAACTGAAACGCCTGATCACGCAGAAGAACCTGCGCCCCGGCGACAAGCTGCCGCGCGAGATTGCCCTGCAGCAAATGTTCTCCGTGAGCAAGAGCACGATCCGCGAGGCACTCAAGTCGCTCGAAGTACAGGGCCTGGTCAGCGTGAGCACCGGCCCGTCGGGCGGCGGCACCATCGTCGAAGTGCAGCTGGACCGCACCTTCCAGCTGATGCAGAACTACCTGTTCTTCAAGGACATCGGCATCGCCGATATCTACACCGCGCGCAAGCTGCTGGAACCCGAGCTGGCCGCGGGCGCGGTGCCACACCTGACGGAAGAGGATTTCGCCGCGCTGGAACGCACCATCGACCAGTGCGATCCGGCCTCCGCCGCCGCGATCGATCCGCTGAACCAGCGGCAGGAAGACCTGAGCTTCCACGACATCCTGGCAGCCGCCAACCCGAACCCGATGCTGCGCTTTTGCTGCGAGCTGATCAATGAAATGATCCGCCACCTGGTGGTGTTCGGCAACGACACGCCAACGTGCGAACACGAGCGCTTCGGCGCGGCGAACGTCAAGTTCCACAAGAAGATCCTGGCGGCGGCGCGGGAACGCGATGTGGAGAAGGTGCGTTCGCTGATGCTGGCGCATATGGAGGAATGTACGCGATATGTTACGCGGATGAATGGCAGGATTAATGGGAGGTTGGTTTTGGATTCGGAGATGCCGCGGAGGGGGAAGGGGGGGCG
>NZ_JFJV02000259.1:0-2850 GCF_000611145.1 Cupriavidus sp. SK-3
TATGTGTGCCACGAGCATCGAGAACATGCGTAGTTCGTTCGAGGCGCTCGCTCAGTTCGCAGGCGCTAGCGGCCTTGCCGATCTGGCGGTCGCGATTGAACGCCTGGATGTGACCTTGCCGTACTCACAGCTGTCGCGGCAACTTCCTGGCCTTCGTATGTTGTTTAACAAGGGCTGGTGCGAGTTCCGCTTTGACGCAGAAGAGGGCGAGAAGCTGCTCTCCTTCGTCAGTGGCCATGACGCTACCTTCAGGTTCGATCATTACTGACCAAGCAAACCATCTGCACCACATTCACTTCCACGCATTGGGGCCACGTCCTCATGGGGCATGGCCCCAATTCGCCATGGTGTCTTTCCATGCATCTCTCCTTCCGCTTCCTCACCGCCGCCGTGTTCGCACTGGTGGCGGTGCTACTGCTGGTCTTGTATTTCCTGACTACAACGAAGGACAGCGCATTGTTGCTCCAACAGTTGGCGATCTGCACCACCCTTGGTGAACTTACCGTCATCGGGTGCGCGTTAAAGGCGCTTGCCTCGTTGGACGACCGCGTGGCTACCCGTGGTTCCGATGCGGGCGCGTTCGCGCACCCGTAACGTCTCTCACCGAGTTGATGGTGGCCGCGCGCCACCTCTATCTTCCACCCATCGGGGAACGTCTCTCCGATGGGGCGTTTCCCGCTTCATCTGAAGCTGAATATGACTCTCAAGGCCCATCGATTTGCCCTAACGGAACGTAGATACGTGTGGAAACTCGCGCGTCCGATGTATATACTCGTATCTACAAAACCAATGGTGGCTGGTATGACGAAATCCGCAACGCTCACGATTCAAAAGTGGGGCAATAGCCTTGCCGTTCGCATCCCGACAAGTGTGGCGCGAGCGGCACATTTCACGGAAGGTCAGCAGGTTGAGGTTTCCGTCGACGAAATTGGTGTGACGGTAAAGCCTGTCGGGCAGCGTAGTTTGACTTTGGCTGAGAAGCTGGCGCTATTTGACTCTGCCAAGCACGGTGGCGAAGTGATGGCATCCGCGCGTGTCGGTGCGGAGGCGATGTAATGGCCGGTAGGTCCTGGGTGCCAGATCGTCAGGAGATTATCTGGATTGATTGCAATCCTCAGATCGGGCGCGAAATGAAAGACATGCATCCCTTGCTTGTCCTATCTCCGCAAGCGTTCAATGAACGAACCGGCATCGTCATCGGCCTGCCGATGACGACAGCCGCATACAACGATAGCAATCCCTTTGCGATCAAGTTTCAAGGGCCAAAGGGGAAAGTCAGCTACGTGTTGGCACATCAGCCAAAGTCGTTTGATTGGCGCGCGCGCGGCGCCAAGGCCCATCCGTGGAAGCAGGCTTCCCCTGAAGTTTTTGCTGCGGCATGTGAGCAGCTGAATCAGATCATCGCGATAGCAGACTGACCGTCAGTCCTGGAGCCGAGGTTTCAGGCTCTTCCAATTACCCGCCGGGAGCGCCCCGGTGGGGCGTTTCCCAGCCCAATGCAAGGAAACGTTATGTCCCAGAAGTTCCTCGAAATCGAAGTCGGACCTTCTCCCTACGATGAAGAATGTGCGCAGGTTGGCCAGGATGGCTATCGTGAGCGCTCGCGTGTGGAATGCGCGGTCTACATCCGGCAGCTTTACCGCATCTTCGGCACCCATGAGCCATGCGTGCTGTCATTCGTGCGCCAGGGTTTCCCCCATGACTTCGGGCAGTACTACAAGGTCGTGGCCTGCATGAATCGCCGCGGCCAACGGATCTTCGACGAAGGCAAGTTGCCGGCGCAATGGGATCACATCGCACGAGCGGAGCTGACCTGGTCCCTACTGAGCCGGCGCTACAGGCAGGAATGCTGGGATGGCCGACGAGATGAGCTGGATATTCCGGCGCTCTATCTCGGCGCCGTGCCTGACTTCCCTGACCATCCGGTCGCAAACTGGCTGGCACTCGGCTTCGTGCCGATGCCCGACGTTTTGGCGCTCCCTCACCATTGAGCCCAGCTGCCTATTCTCTCCCCGGGGATCCGGGACTGCGAATGGGCCTGACGTCGCGCCTATTGAGCTGCCGCACTCGCGGCAAAGTAACTCAACCCAGCCGGGAGACAACCCGGTAGGGGGTCGCCGGCAATCTCTCGCAAGAGACTACTATGTACAAAGAAATCATTGAACGCCTTATCCTGGCTCAGAAAGACGCCCGGGCGGCCTATGCCGCAGCGGTAGCCTTTGAGCGAGAACAGCTACTGTATTGCCGCCGCTCGGTCTGAACCTAGACGATCGCGTGCACGGTGAGACCGTGCTAAATCACCAGTTGCTTGATGACTGATGGGCCAGCGATTACCCGTCCTGTGACCTCGCAGAAACGGGTACGCATCCCACGGCGGACGTCGCATCGTCCTCGGCTTCGATTGCGAGTTCACGGAGGCGATGGTGTTGAAGCGGCTTCTGGATCGCCGGATCTCGCCTCTGGAGGGCGGCGGTTGCCCAAAGGGTTCCGCTTTGGCGGCCACGGTCGCCTCGACCTTGAGAGCGACCAGAGTCGGGCGCGTTGGCAGCTTTCGGCCCGGCGCCATTACGTCCCGACCGGGAGTCCCATTCCGAACTATCCGCGCGATGTGTTCGGCTTGATCGCCTTCACGGGCGGGGATGGCACCGCGGCGCAGCCTTACGGCTACATCGCCATAGCAGGCTCGCCGCTTGTGCCTGAGGGATATGGCGCGCGCCTTGATGTTGCGGTATTCTTTCGGCACCTACCGCGTCTCTGACGCATCGACCCCGCACCGCCAGGTGCACAGTTTTTTGCAGTATTGTGGCCTGTCCGCCTTTTCGGGCTAGCCAACGCCATCTTTCTTATCCC